>JAYSUY010000046.1:0-2433 GCA_043718855.1 Saprospiraceae bacterium
TTCGCTCTGACCGCATGAGTATGCTCGACCGGCTGAAAACCAACGTGCCGCAGATACTCACCCAACGCTACGAACTGCAAGCCCTCAACGCCGCCGAAGCCGCCGATGCCATCGAGCAGCCCGCCCAAAAACCGGGCGACTTCCTCACGCCGCCCTTCACCTACGCGCCCGCTGCGCGCGACAAGATGCTGGACTATCTCACGAAGGGCGGCACCCAGAGCATTGAGTCGTTCCAGTTGCAAATCCTGTGTCAGAGCATCGAGCAGTATGTGGCCCGCTCGGCGGACTACTTCATCGAGCCGAGCGACGTGGGCAACCCGGAGCAGGTGTTCCGTGATTACTACGACAACCAGATCGGCCTCATCCAAGACCCGGCGGAGCAGCTCGCCGCCCGCCGCCTCATCGAGGAAGGGCTGGTGTACGAAAAAGAGCAACGCCGCCTGACGATGTTCGACGTGCAAATCCAGGAGACCTACGGCATCAACGACGATCTGCTGCGCCGCCTCGTGGATACGCACCTGCTGCGGGCCGAGCCGAACCTGCGCGGCGGCTTTACCTACGAACTGAGCCACGACACATTAGTGGCTCCGGTGCTGAAAGCCAAAGCCCGCCGCCTCGAAGTGGAAATTCGGGCCGCAGAAGTGGAGGCCGAGCGCGTCCGCCAAGCCGAGCAGGCCAAAGTCGAGCAAGCCCGCCGGGAAGAACTGGCCTACGAGCGCCGCAAGCGCCAGCGCGCCAACCGCATTGCGGCCATCGGATTTGTGCTGGCTGTGGTGTCCATCATCACATCGGTACTGGCCGTGCAGCAGAGCCGCAAAGCAGAAGAAGCAAGGGTGGAAGCGAGGCAAGCGCAGGACAAAGCCGAGCAGAGCCTTCTGGATTTGAATCAAAAGCGAGTAGAGGAGTACCGGAAAAAGGCCGACACGCACCGCCTGACGGGAGAGACCGAACTCGAACTGAAGATGCTCCTGGCTGCGCTGGAAGTGGATTCCATGAGAGCCGACATCCGAAAGCAGGTAGAAGAGTTGCACCAGAAGCAGCGCTGAAAAACCTCGTGCGCACGAGCGGTGCAGATTGCATGGAGGGCTGAGGTTGCGGCTCCGCGCTGGCCTCCCCCGGCCTAAAGGCCACCCCCTCGCTGAGGGGGACAGGCTCCGCGCTGGGGATTGTGAGCAAAAATGATCCTCGATGACAATCAAAAATCAACAATTTTAAAAAACCAACACATTGATTTCTACTGCAAAAATCCCCGGCGCGGAGCCTGTCCCCCTCAGCGAGGGGGTGGCCTTTAGGCCGGGGGAGGCCAGCGCGGAGCCGCAACCTCAAGACCGCACAGCCAAATCCACAGCCATGACAAAATATCTTCCCACACCCATCCTCCTCCTCGCCGCCCTTCTCGCGGCTGCCCCAGTTTTTTCCCAAAATGCGCCCCGCACCGACTGCCAGCGGCTGCTGGACGAGGCCGCCGTTTTTGAAAAAAACAAACAGTACGACCGCGCCATGAAGAAGTACCTCTCAGCCAAAGAGGAGTGCGATACATCTGTCCATGTCAACCAGTTGATAGTGAACGTGTTTAAGAAAATTCAAAAACTAAAAACAAAAGCCGAAACAGCCCAACGCGCAGCCGAAGTGGCCCAAGCCCAAGCCGAGCGCTCCTCCAAAGCCAACCGACTCGTCGCGCTGGCCCTATCGAAGGCCGAGACCGACCCCACGCTGGCCCGCCAATTGGCAGCTATGGCTTGGCAAGGTTCGATAGACTCGGCATCGGGCCTCTGCGCCGAGCCGGCCGTGTCGGTGGTGCTGCGCGACATCGCCAGCAACCCTTCCACCTGGTTTTACCTGCCGCTCAAAGGGCACCGAGACAGTGTGAACAGCGTGGCGTTCTCGCCCGGTGGTGCCGCGCTCGCCACCGCCAGCAGCGACAAGACGGTGCGCCTCTGGAACCTCAGGGGCGAGCCGACGGACACCCTGCTCGGCCATGACCAAGCCGTTATGTCGGTGGCTTTCTCGCCTGACGGCAAGCGGCTGCTGACCTTCGCAGCAGACAGTACAGCGCGACTCTGGAACTTGAACGCCAGACGGCGGACGGCAGACGGCGGACGGCGTGACTCACTTCGGAGTGACAAAAAAGAGGCGGTTCTTTTGAAGCATCGTGCTGGAGTGAGCACTGCCGTGTTTTCGCCCGATGGCCGCTATGTGCTGACGGCCTGCCAAGACAGCTCGGCCGCGCTCTGGGACGTGCAGACGGGCAAGCGCAGGTACACCTGGAAGGGCGGCCCTGGGCCGATGCTCAGCGCGGCTTTTTCCCCAAATGGGGCCAATATCCTGACCTTATCGGGCGGCAAGGTGATGCTGTGGGACAGCGCAGGGGTGTTCAAAGACTCGCTTTTTGGGAGCAGCACTGTCATAAAAGTGCTCTTCGACCCGGCGGAG
>JAYSUY010000451.1:0-1743 GCA_043718855.1 Saprospiraceae bacterium
AATTTGATGTCTCGGAGGAAGTCTCGTCCCCCCTCCTTTTTAGGGGAGGGGCCGGGGGTGGGGTTGATACAGGGGGAGGGGCTGGGGTTGAAGCCGGGGAGGGGTCAGGCTCAACCCTCTGGCCCGCCCGCTCCCCCTTCCTCGCCCAACTCCTTGCCCTACGCCCTCGCACTGCCGACCTCTCCGCTTCCGAAATCCTGAACCTGATTTTGGATGAACTCGACCTACGCCGCATCGCCGTCCAGTTGGGCAATGCACACCAGCGGCTTGACAACCTGGACCGGCTTCGTCGCTACGCGCTGGACTACGAATCGGCCTGCAACCGCTTGCACTCGGCGGCTTCGCTGGGCGGCTTCCTGCTGTGGATCAACGACTTGGCTACCAACGACCGCGATGCGCAAGGCTCTGGAGAAAGCGAAGACGCGGTGAAGGTGCTGACCTATCACCGCAGCAAGGGGCTGGAATATCCCATCACGATCTGCCACAATTTGGACCAGCCGCTGAAGGAACAAATCTGGGGACTCAACTTAGTATCGGAGGTGGAGGAGCCAGATATCGACAACATTCTCGGCAACCGCTGGATGCGTTTTTGGGTAAATCCCTACGCTGACCAACTGCGCGGCACCCGGCTGGAGGAGCACCTGCACCAGACGGAGGAGTGGGCCACCGCCAGCCGCACCGCACTGGATGAGGAAGCCCGGCTGCTGTATGTCGGCCTGACACGGGCACGCGACTACCTCATTTTTCCCACTACCGTACGCGGTACGCGCTGGCTGAATCGGGTGTTCAATCATGGTGACGAGTCGGTGCCGACGCTCGACCCGGACTCGGACGAAACGCCGTTTTACCACAACAGCCAGCCGCTGTACTGCGAAACGGAGCCGCTGGTGAAGCCCAAAGATTTTCCCGAAGCAGTGGCGGCTGGGGGCGAAACGGTGCTGTTCCACTCAGCACGGGCAGGTCGCCGCCCGGTGCCGCGTGCGCCGCTGTGGGTGAACGCGCAGAGTGAAATGCCCCCTGGTGGAGAGTCGGGTTTTGAAGACCCTCGACCTTTTGCCGCATGGTTAGAATTTAAGGGCGAGTACGCGCCTGCGCTGGGCAAAGCGGTGCAGTCGCTGATGTGTACTGTTTGGCGGACGTTCCAGCCCGTTGACGGGCCTGTTTTTGAACCTGCTGAGTGGCAGACAGCAAAGTCCGCCAAACTTGCTGCGGCTCATCGGCAGTTAGGCCTCCGGCAAGTGGGCGAGGCGGTTTCGGCAGAAGCAGCACTGAATCAGGCTCTTGCGTTTCAGATTTTTTTGCAAAAACAGTACGCGCCTACGGGTTTTTTCCCAAAACACCTGCTGGAAGGCCGCTTCGGGGAGAAGCGCCGGGTGCAGTTGGAGGTGGATTTATTGGTGGAAAATGCCGACACAGTGGCGGTGTTTCTGTTCGCGGGTTTTGCTGACGGCATGAAAAAGTGGCGGCCACAAGCGCAGTCGCTCGCCCCGGCCCTGGGCTGGTCGCTGTGGCTGCTGCGGCAAGCGTTTCCCGACAAAAAAGCGGAGGCTTGGGTGGTGTTTCCTGTGGAGGGGCAGGCGGTTAGAATGGAGAATTGAGAAGGGAGAATTGAGAAAGGCGCAATGCTCTACTTTTGCCTCTGGCTATTAGACTTGCTGCGAGTTGATTACCAGTGTTTTGTCAATTTTGACTAACCCGGCGTTTTAACGCCGGGAGTGAATGCGACCCTTTCAACGGGTTTTA
>JAYSUY010000452.1:0-1742 GCA_043718855.1 Saprospiraceae bacterium
AACTTAGATTGCTTTGCACCTAAAGTATTCACGTTCAACCCCTTCAGGGTTGTATGAAACCCATAATTACTTCTCCCGGATTGCATCCGGGGCTATTCACGTTCAACCCTTTCAGGGTTTTGCGAAAGTCCTATTCAAGTTAAAAACTGAGGCTAACCAGCAGTTTTAATGCGTTTGCTGGGAGGACTTGGTCATTCTAAATGTGGCCAGCGTGGAGCATCAGTCGCTTGATCAGGACCGCGAAACGGCCACACCACCGCAAACGTTGCCAGCAGTATTGCCCCCCGATTCCGCAGCCTACACTACCTTTCGCACCGAACCAACCCGCCTTCTCCATGACTTTCCAAGAACGTTTTGCCCCAAAAGCCGCCCGTTTTGCCCTCGAATGGGCCAAAGAGCGCGACGAAAAAGGCGAGGCCCACTCCTTCTGGGATGCTTTTTTCCACATCTTCGACCTCGAACGCCGCCACTTCGCCCGCCACGAAAGCCGCGTGGCCCGCGTCGGCAAAAGCAAGGGCTTCATTGACCTCTTCTGGCCCGGCAAACTGCTCGTAGAGCACAAATCGGCCCACAAAAACCGCGAGGAAGACTGGGCCGACACCCTCGCCCAAGCCCTCGACTACATCGAAAACTTGGCCGACCGCGACCGCCCCCAGGTCGTCGTGCTGTGCAATTTCCGACAATTCCGAGTATTCAATTTGGCCGCCAGCAAGTCAGGCGGTGACTCGAAGTCACCGCCTGACTACCCATTTTTGACCATCGAAATCACCGATTTGCCCCAAAAAATTGAGGCTTTCGAGTTCATCCCCCGCTTCGCAGAAAAGATTTTCGAGGAGGAAGAAGCCGCCAACCTCCGCGCCATCGAGTACATGGCCGCCATCCACGACGTGCTGAAAAAAAGCGGCTACGGCGGGCGCGACCTCGAACTGCTGCTCGTGCGCCTGCTTTTTTGCCTCTTCGCGGAGGACACGGGCATTTTTGAGGAAAAACAGTTCTCCCGGTTCATCGAAAACGACACGCTTGACAGCGGCTCCGACATCGGCGCGGCATTGGTCGAACTTTTTGAAGTGCTGAATACGGCCGTGCGCTCGCGCCCTGAAACCGTGCAGGGCCGCTTGCGGCAATTTCCTTACGTCAACGGCGGCCTCTTCGCCGAACCGCTGGCCGCCGTGCCGCCCTCGCTGATGGGCATCCGGCAGGTCATCCTCAACTGCGCCCCCTTCGCTTGGTCTGACATCAGCCCGGAGATTTTCGGCTCGCTGTTTCAGGCCGTGTTGTCGTCGGCAGAGCGGCGTTCGCTGGGGGCGCATTTCACTTCTGAGCGCAACATCCGCCGACTCATCGAGCCGCTTTTCCTCCGCGACCTGTGGGCTGAACTGGCCGAATGCCGCTCAGAACCCAAAAAAATACCCGCTTTCCGCCGCAAAATCGGCTCCCTGCACTTCCTCGACCCGGCCTGTGGCTGCGGCAACTTCCTCGTGGTGGCCTACCGCGAACTGCGCTTGCTCGACATCGAAACCCTCCGCATTGAGTTCGAGCGCACGGGCCAGATGCTGACCGACATCGGCTCGGCCCGCGCCGTGAGCCTCGCCCAGATGCACGGCATCGAGATCAAACCCGTCTCCGCGCTCATCGCCCAGACCGCCCTCTGGCTCACCGACCACCAGTGCAACCGGGTGCTGCGCAACACCCTCGGCCTCGCCGTGCCGAGCATTCCACTCTCCAACGAAGGGCAGATTCTG
>JAYSUY010000453.1:0-4707 GCA_043718855.1 Saprospiraceae bacterium
GGATGTTCGGGCGGCCATCAACAGCAAACCAGTGGTTGATCTCAGCCCGGTACCCGCCTCGGTGGTGCTGGTGCCCAAGCCGCTCAACCAAGTGCAGAATGTGGTGGTGACTCTGGATGCCACCATCAGCGACGACGGTCTGCCGGAAAACCCCGGCAAGGTGACGCTAAAATGGAGTCGGGTGAGCGGCCCTTCGCAGGGCGTAACTTTTGTGCCTGACAATGCGGACGTTGTGGAGGCGCGGTTCACTAAAACGGGGGTGTACGTGCTGCAACTCGAAGTCTTCGATGGGGTGGTGAATACAACTGGCGGCGTGACCAGCGGGAGCGCGGGCAGCGGCACGACGGTGAAGCAGATGACGGTGACGGTGAAGGCACCGTAGAGGTGGAGTGCCGGGGCGGCTTGGAGCCTCCCCGGCGCTTCATCGTGTTGTACTCCGTATGTTTGCCGCATGGAGCAACAGTACATTTCCAACATCCAGCCCGACCTGTGGGTGGGCGGTGTGCGCCTCACCGAGCCAGTCATCGCGCTCACCTCGTTTCTCATCACTGCCGTGTGCGCCTACGCTTGGCTGCGCTTAGGTGGTATTTCCCCCCGGACGCGCTACGTGGGGCTGATGCGGGCGTTTTTTCTGTTCATGGGTTTGTCAACACTGTACGGTGGGGTGTTCGGCCATGCGTTTCTGCACTTGGTGCCGTTTGGCATGAAGGCTCCGGGCTGGCTGCTGGGCATGGTGGCTACGGCTGCACTGGCGCAGGCGGCGATTGAGGATGCCCGCCCTACCCTGCTTCCCGGTTGGCCCCGGTTTTTGACTTTACTGAACTGGGGTGGATTTGGTGTAGCCGCTGTGGTGGTGGTGTGGAAGTTGTTTTTCCCATTGGTGGAGGCTCACGCTGCGTTTTGCCTGCTGCTTTTGGTGCTGCCACTTCAAGTGTTCGGCTTGCGCAAAAATACGGACACACGCCGCAACGTACTGACAATCTGGGCTATCGCTCTGGCTGCTGTGGCGGTGGTACCGCACCTGCTCAAGTTTTCACCCAGCCCTTGGTTCAGTTATTTCGACATCGGCCATGTGCTGATGTGCGGGGCGCTGTGGGTGTTTATGCTGGCAGCAGAAGTTCAAGAGAGTTTGAAGTTTGAAGTTTGAGCGTTGGAAGTTGGCAAACCGTCGGCCACTGGTACATGGTACAACAAAAATCATCCCCTGAACCCCGCTACAAACCACGTCGCCAATAGACTTTTACGAGAGCGGGGCTTCAATTGCATCGTGCAACTGAAGCCCCGCTCTGTTTTTGTAGCATGCTACAAGTCCGTTCAAAACATCTCCAAACTATTCCGCCGTCGGTGGCTTTTCCTTGTTTTCCGGCGGGCGCGGGTTGCCTCCGCCCTTGTTGCCGGAGTTGTTGTCCGGGTTCTTAGGTCGGTCGTCGCGGCGCTGATCGAGCCTTCCTTGTTGGCGATTGTCGGGCTTCGGCCCCTGGTCGCCAGTAGTGGGTTTCTGCTGGGGCTGACGGTTGTCGTCGCGGCGTTGCTCAGGGCGCCCCTGCTGCTGACGGTTGTCTGGCTTCGGATTTTGCGGCGGGCGGTTGTCGTCACGGCGTTGCTCTGGGCGGGTTTGTTGCTGGGCTGGGCGGTTGTCTTGTCGGTTCCGATTGTCGGAATTGCGCCGACCGCCGCCTTGCGAGCGGCGTTGCTCAAACTCTGGTGGTGGCGCATTTTCCAGCGCAGCGGCAGCAGACTGAGATCGGTCACGGCTGCCGCCCTTGCTCTTTTTCTTCTTTTTTTTGCGCTGCTCCATCGGCAGTTGTATCACGTCGTTCACGCTCTCAAAGTCTGGTGCTGCTTCTTCCGGCTCTTCGCTTTCCACTTGTGGAGCCATTGCGAGGATGTCGTCGAGGCTGTTCGGTGTCTTCCCGGCCTTGGTCATGGCGAGGGCTTCCCAAATCTGATCCACATGGATGGAGTAGAACTTGCTGCGGTCGGTGGCGTAGGTGTAAAACATCAGCCGCTTGAACACGTCGGTTTTCACCAAAATAGCCAGTCCAGCATTGGTTTTCAACTTCTCCGCGCGGTCGGGGAAGTCTTCGAGTGCATCAATGTAGGTGTCGAGTTCGTAGTTGAGGCAGCATTTGAGGCGGCCACACATGCCTGAAAGTTTGGTCTGGTTGATGGCCAGGTTTTGATAACGAGCCGCTGCGGTATTCACGCTTTTGAACTCGGTGAGCCAAGTGGAGCAGCACAGTTCGCGCCCGCAGTTGCCGAGGCCGCCGATGCGAGCCGACTCTTGCCGAGCACCGATCTGGCGCATCTCGATTTTTACCTGAAACTCCTTGGCGTACTGGCGGATGAGTTCGCGAAAATCGATGCGGCTATCGGCAGTGTAGTAAAAAGTGCACTTGCGCCCGTCACCCTGAAACTCCACATCGCAGATTTTCATGTTCAGATCGAGCGAACGCGACACGGCACGGGCACGGATCATAAAATCTTTCTCATCGCGGCGCACCTCGTCGAGCCGCTCCAAATCGCGCTCGTGGGCTTTGCGCACCACCGGGTGGAGGCGAGCATCGGTGCGGACACGCTTGCGCTTCATCTGCAAGCGCACCATTTCGCCGCTGAGGGTGACTTGGCCTACGTCGAAGCCACCGGAGAACGACTCAACCACCGCCCAGTCGCCCGTCGTGACACGGGTCCAGCCGGGGTTTTTGAAGAATTCTTTCCGCGAGCCGTTTTTGAAACTGACTTCTACGACCTCGAACGGCTTGGTATCAACGATGCCGAGGGCCGTGATCCAGTCGTAAGTATTGTGGCGATTACAGCCACCTGTTGCACAGCCGCCGTTGCTTTTGCAGCCTTTCGTGCTATCTTTTCCTGTTGAGCAGGAGCATCCTACACATCCCATCGGTGTTGAGTACCTCGATGTCGTGGGATTTTGCCCGGCGGCTATGCGGCTCGCCCGGCGTTTCCCCGATATTGAGGTGGTGGTTTTTATGTTTAAAAAATGTGGTTCGGTCCGTGTCGCCGCGCTGCATGGTGAGCGGGGCATTTTCATTTGGAAAAAAAATGAGGCACTACGCGAACACGTTGGGCAGGTGCATTTCGATGCCCAAGTTGGGGTCGCGTAGGGTTTCTTCGAGGTGAAAAAATTGGTACTGGCCCAGCCGCTCATAAACCACTACGGCTTGCAAACTCGGCAGCACGATCCAGCACGATTTTACCCCAAAATTGAAGTAAGTGTTGGCTTTGGCTACCATCTCGTCGAGCGACTGTGTGGCCGAAAGTATTTCTATTGCCAGCAAAGGCGCATCTGAGCGTTTAGCCGGTTCGTTGACGAAATCGAGGTTTCGGGGCGGATAAACCACAACATCGGGTGTACTGCCCAGCGGTTTTGTATCCAGAGCCACTTCGCTGGCTACCCTGAACGATTTGCCGTAAGCAGATTTTAATTCAAATATCAGGTTGGCCTGAATGGCCCCGTGCGTTAAGTTGGGCATAGGCTTACCGCGTTCGGTTTCATAATCGTCGGCTGCAACTGCGGCGACCTCTGAGACAAATGTTTCGTGCATAGCGATGTATTTTTTTGGTCAAAAAAATCACGCGGCCCCAAACTGCCGGAGGTGGTGGTAAAAATGCTTGTGGTGCAATACCTCCCATTCCTCCCGGTTGAGCGGGCCAAAGTAGGGGTGCGTTGGGGTGGCTTCTGGATTGTGGGCGTAAAATTCGTAAAAATCGTCAATCTGCCCCATCAAACTTTCTACAGCCGCCTCCATGGAGTCGAATGCGAGCGGCAACAGGCTATCGGCAGGCATAAACGCGGCCTTGAACAGTTGCGGCATCTGCCACGCTGGGTCGAGCAGACGGGCTTTGGCGCGTTCCACTTTTTCTTCGGGGATGGCCAAAACCAGCGGCATTTTGCCGTTGGAGAGCGTGGTGGCTAGAGCCAGGTGCTCCACCATGTGCTGCGGAGTCATCATGCCCCACTCTGGCAGGCGGTCAGTAGGCAATGCGGTCAGCAAGTCTCGGAGGGTGTTTTTGTCGAAGTAGTTCATGTGGAACAGGTGTGTGTTGTTGATTTGAGGAAATTGTTGATTTGGTGATGGCTTCGCGCTTGGCATTTTCACCAGACCCGGCAGGCATCTCAAGCACGAAGCCATCACCAAATCAACAATTTCACCATCACCCTACCAGCAGCACTGCCCCAATCGCAGCGCAAATGCCGATGGTGATGGCAAAATACCGTTGCAACTCTGGCCTGAACATCCGCATCACACCGCCGATGAAAACGCTGGGCAGGGCCATGCCAAGGAACACCGCGCCGATGACGGGGCGGGTCATCTGCCCGTCGTTGAACTGCCAAGCCACCGCGTAGGCCGCTATGCCCACCAGCCCGGTGAGGGACAGCACCATGCCGAAGTTTTTCCAAGAAAAGTCAGGTTTCTTCATGTCGAGTCGCGTTGTGGGGGCGGATTGTCAATCCGCCATACTCATGCTTTCATTATCCGATTGAGTTGAATAGAGGTATCCAAAAACAGAATTTTGGGGTTGGCATTGCGCTCCACGAAGTAGATGTTATCGTTAAAAATCGCGGCGATTTGGGCTATTTTTTCAAAATTAAGCACTTTCGCCATGTTCTGCGCGGTGGCCAATTCATCGGGGCGGAGGCGAACAGCCCCCCCCAGCCCCCCCCTGAGGGGGGGAGATGGCTTCGCG
>JAYSUY010000454.1:0-4706 GCA_043718855.1 Saprospiraceae bacterium
CCTTGTTCTTCTTGATGCCGAACGCCGTGACGACCGCCTCTTGGAGAATAAGGGTTTCTTTCATGGACACGTCCACAACGGATTGGCTGCCAACGGCCACTTCAATATTGGAGTAGCCAGTGTACGAGATGACAAGCATCGCGTTGTCATTGGGTACCGTCACGCTGTAGTTGCCATTAATGTCGGTAACTGCACCGGTGGAGGTACCTTTTACCAGAACGGTGGCACCGATAAGTGGCAACCCCAGATCGTCTTTGACCATCCCGGTCACAGTGCGCTGGGCCAGAGCCAGCGTGGCACTCATCAACACGAGTGCCAGCCCAAGTAGGACTTTTTTCATACGAAAGAAAAATTTGATTTGGTGAAAAATGTGTAAGTATTCAGGCTGTTTACACTTGGCAGGAGGGGCTGCTTTCAAAGGGTAAGCAATAGGTTAGGTTCTTGAATTTCAAAGAGTTGTGCCAAAATAGGTTTTCAAAATAACAGCGAAGTAATGGCAATCTTATAGAAACTTAATACAGGGACACCTGATTATTGCATTGTTTTGACAGTAGTGGTCAATTTGCCCACAAGACAGCAGGGGCTGTCGTAGGCGTTGGCGGAGGCTGTCTGATTTTTGTCATTTCATTATTGACCGTCATTTGTCATTGGCTCCGCTCTTGGCCTGTCTAATGACGACAAATGACCCAATGACGCTCCATGACGAAAGACTGCTCAACGTCCCGTTTCTTTTTCCCTGATCATCCGCTGAGCCACCAGCAGTTGGGCGCAAGCGTAGTTGCGCATACTGTCCACGAGGGCAGGGTAGAGGTGGCTCAGGTCTTCACCCGTAGCGGCGCGGTAGTCGAACAGCGTTTCGCGGCCCGACTTGCGGGCGATGTACAGGAATCGGTCGTTCACCACACCCATTTTGTGGTCTTGAGAAAAATAGGCGAAGGGCCGTTTTTCCCGAAAAAGGTCGATACCCAGCGTGTTTTGGGTGTAATCCTCCCGCACAAGGCCCATCACCGTAGGGAAAATATCAGTCTGGTTAGCGAGTTCGTGGCGCACTTCCGGCTTCTGAAACAAACCCGGCGCGTGGATGATGAGCGGCACGTGGTTGTACGATAGCGGCACGTCGTAGGGGTAAGGCAAATTCACGCCGTGGTCACCGACGAACACAAAAACCGTGTTGTCGTACCAGGGCTGACGCGAGCAAGAATCCATGAAATTCGAGATGCTCCAGTCCATGTACTCGTAAGTGATCTCGATGGGGTCGGTGCTGCGCGGTTTGAAGGTGGTGAAGGCTGGCAGCGAGAACGGCGGGTGCGTCGTGATGGTGAGTATGGTGGAGAAAAACGGCTTCCCGGTCGTATCGTCGGCCATTTTGTTCATCTCCTGAAAAGCGTGTTCCAGCAGCGTTTCATCGCCTACGCCCCACGAGTTCGCCACTTTTTCTTTCGGGTAATCGGCCACATCACTGATGTGGTCGAAGCCATTTTTCGCCAAAAACACGTCGAGATTGTCGAAAGTCTTAGCGTGCGTACAGAAAAACTGGGTGCGGTAGCCTGCGTCGCGGAGCGTGACAGGCAAGCCGCTGAACTCCAAGTATTCCGACATCCCGTTGTTCATCGGGTGCTGCATCATCATAATCGGCATACTGTAGAGCGTGCTGTATAGCCCGGCGTTGGTGTGGATGCCGTTGGAGTAGCAGTTGTCGTAAAACACGCTGTTGCTGGCCAGTTTATCCAAGCCCGGAGTCAGGTTTTTAGGGTTGCCGAACAAGCCCATGCGGTCGGCGCTGAGGCTCTCCACCAGCACCAGCACGACGTTCATTTTTTTCGGCGGTGCCGAAAACTGGTGTTCGCGAGCGATGGGCGACGAGGCGAGCGGCTTGGTGATGCCCAAGTCGCGCTGCACCCGTGCTACCGCTTCTTTTTCTTTGAAAATGTGGATGTCGAAATCGAAGTACGAGTCGAACCAAGTGTGCACCGGATTGAGTGTCAGTTGGTTGATGAAGCCGTCGTTGCTGAACGTAGCCGATTTCATATCGGGGCGTTTGGGTGTGGCACCGCCCCACAGGCCCACCAGCAGCATCAGCGAAGCCAGCGAAGTCGCCATCATTTTGTTCCGCAGGTTGTACTCCGCCTCCGTCCAAGAGCGCAGCCAGACGTAGCGCATCAGCCGCCCCGTACCCCAGATGCAGGCTAAGCAGACCAAGATGAACGGGTAATACTGAAACTCTGAAAAAATGTATTTCAGCACTTGTCCGGTGTTTTTCAGGCTAACAGCCGCCACCGTGAGGCGCGAGTTGAAAAAATTGAAATACGGAACATCAGCCGCGCAAATAATGAGCGACACCAGCAGCACCAAGCCGCAGTAAAACCGGATGACGCGAAACAGGCGCTCGTTGCTGCGCGGCCAAATGAACGCCGCTGTGAGCAACAAGTAGGGCAGCAACAGGGCGTAAGTCGCCACCGTCACATCAAACCAAAACCCGATGCGGAACGCCTCCCACACCGATAGCGACCGATCTGCTGAGGAGAAATACGCCGGACGGTTGTAGGCCAGCGTGACCCAGCGGAACAGCGAAAAAATACCCAGTAGAATGAGGTGGACGACGATCAGAAAACGGAGGTGGGCCGGTACGATACGGCGGTAGATGTTCATAGCAAAGTGGTTAGGTATCGGTGATCGGTTCTTAGTTGTTGGTACTGATAACTGATAACCAACAACTAATCACCGAGCCGGGGGGTAAAAGTACAACACCGGCACGGGTTGCTAACGCACATCAACCGACGAACAAGGGGCATGGGGGTGTTAACCTAATGCAAGTTTGGACGGGAGATGTTGCCAAGAAGATGCAGGCTGCTGTATGTCGTACAGAATGCATCAAATTTCGCCGCTCGGCGGCACCTGGTTCAGCCGGTTCGCCGTGTACGCAAACAAGCAAGCCGTCCAGAACGAGTACAGCGAGTACACCAGTGCGGGTTTCACCATCTCCTGGTTGTCGAGCATATTGCTGGCGATGAGGAAGGCCAGCGTCGTGTTCTGCACACCGCTCTCCATCGCCGCCGTCAGGCGCGAGATGTGGGGGAGGCCCATCCATTTCAGGAAAAAATAGCCAAACAGCAGGCAAGCCGCGTTTTGTAGCAGCGCGTAGGGCGTGATGAGCAGGAAATCGTGCGCCGTCAGGCCAGCGCCGCCGCTGCTTTTTCCGCCAAAAAGTTTGATGGTGAACACCACGCCCAGCAGCACCAGCATCACATATTTTGCCGGCTTGGCGATGCGGTCGGCGAAGTCCGGGTACTGTCTGCGGATCAAAATACCCATGCTGGCGGGTATCATCGTGATGAAAAAAATGTGGCTGAACGTCTCCCAAAATGGTAGGTGCAAGTCCGTTTCGCGGCCCATGAACACCTGCAAGCCCAAGTTCACCACCACCGGAATCGAGAACAAGGTCAGGAAACTGTTGACCGAAGTGAGCGAGAGCGAAAGCGCCACGTTGCCGCGCCACAGGTAAGTCAAAAAGCCCGACGTAGCCCCGCCCGGACTGGCTGCTAAGATGATGAGGCCCACCTTAATCTCTGGCGGTAGCGGAGCCAACAGGCTGATGATGAATGCAATAAGCGGCAACCCCAACATCTGGGCACTCAGGGCCGACAGAAAAGCGCGGGGGTAGCGCACCACGTTCGTAAAATCGTGGAAGGTGAGCGACAAGCCCACCCCAAACATCACCAGCCCCAACACGGAGCCTACAGCCAGATCAACAAGTACAGTAGCAGACAAGGGAAAGTTTGAAGTTTGAAGTTTGAAAGTTGGAGGGTTTGCCCGCCTTCGTCCGCCTTTGGCGGACGAAGGCGGGTGAAAGCGCAAAATTGGCAACTTTAAACGCCCGGCCAAGTACCCAGCCCACAAGAAGTCCGATACGCTCCAAAATGTTGTCAATTTGTAGCCCTCGCCCCCACATTCTGCATTTTATCTACTTTTGGCCCACCTTCCGAACCATTCTCCATTTTCAATTCTCACTCACATATGCGCCAACAGATCGTCGCCGGCAACTGGAAAATGAACAAGACCCTCGAAGAAGGGCTGGAACTCGTCAAATCCATACTCGAAAAAGTAGAAAAGCCCAAAGGCTTGGTCGTCATCGCGCCGCCCCTCACCCACCTCCGCGAAGTGGGCAAGATGCTGAAAGTCAGGAAGCACTTCCACTTGGCTGCGCAAAACTGCCACCACGAAGAAAAAGGCGCGTTCACCGGCGAAGTCTCCGCCGATATGGTGGCCTCCGTCGGAGCCGAGTTCGTCATCGTTGGCCACTCCGAGCGGCGGCAGTTTTTCAAAGAAAAAAACGACGTGCTGGCCCAAAAAGTCAACGTCACGCTGGCGCGTGGCATGCGTCCCATCTTCTGCTGCGGCGAGCCGCTCCACGTCCGCGAAGTAGACACCCACGTCGGCTACGTCGCCAAACAGTTGAAAGCCAGCCTCTTCCACCTCAAGGAAGAAGACTTCCGCAAAGTCGTCATCGCCTACGAACCCATCTGGGCCATCGGCACGGGCCGCACCGCCACCAGCGATCAAGCCCAAGAAATGCACCACGCCATCCGCGTTTTGGTGGCTAAAAAATACGGCAAAATCATCGCCGACGACACGCCCATCCTCTACGGCGGCTCCTGCAACGCCCAAAACGCCCCCGACATCTTCCGCCAGCCCGACGTGGACGGTGG
>JAYSUY010000455.1:0-1740 GCA_043718855.1 Saprospiraceae bacterium
TGACAACGAATACCACCTCAAACCTCAAACAACTTAAAAAAATACCCTCTTTTTCATACTCCGTAAGCACAGTTCATGTCGCAGCGAAGCGCAGACATCTACACAACCCAAGCGACCCGAAATGCCTTGGCCAAGAAATTCAAAAAGCCTGGCTTGTGTGTTGTCATGTCGCAGCGTAGCGCAGACATCTACACAACCCAAGCGACCTGAAATGCCTTGGCCAAGAAATTCAAAAAGCATGGCTTGTGTAGATGTCTGCGCTACGCTGCGACATGACAACACACGCTGCAACATGACAGCCCACACCGTACATCATCAACCCACCACCCTCACCATGAAAAAAACACTCCTCCTCCTCTGCCTCCTCGCTGGCCATGCCGCAGGTGTCCAAACCCCCACCCAAGTCACCGTCCGCGACGATGCCAAAGTCGGGGTCATAGTCACCGGCACGGGCAACACCATCAACACCACCCAGATTTTTGGCAGAAGCCCCGAATACGCCGAACTCAAAAAGCGGCTCGACGGCCTCGCCGCCGCCATCGCCAAAAAAGCCGACGAATGCGAGCAGATGGCGAAGGACAACCTACCCGCCAAGTACCGCGACAATTGCCGCACCGAACTCATCGCCCTCAACGCCGAGCGCGACTCGGTGCAAAAAATCGAGACCCGCTTCCGGGAAGATGTGGTTCGGCTGGCGGAGAGTTTCTCCAAAATGGAACTGAACAGCGAGCGGCTGCGGCTGGCCAAAGTGCTTTTCGATGAAGGCAAAATACGTGAAGCAGACCATGTGCTGAACGCCCGCGAGATGAAGCGGGAGGGCGATGCACTGCTGGCTAAAAAAGAGCGCGAGCAAAAAGCCCTGCTCGAAACCGATAGCCTACTGCGGGTGAAGGCCGATGAGTTCGCGCTGAAAGCCCGGCTGAAAGCGACCGATTATGGGGACTCGCTGCGGTACGATTCGGCGGTGGCTTACTTTGAGGAGTCGCGGCGGTATGCGGAGACGGTGGACAACCTGCAATCTTTTGCTTACTTGCTTTGGAAGGACAACCAAACCCCGCTTGCCATTTTCTATGGAGAAAGAGCCTTGCAATTGCCTTTTACTGAAAGTGAGGAAGCAACGTTGACGGGAAACTTAGGCAATTTTTACAAAGCCGTTCAAAAAATGGGGGATGCCGAAAAGATGTACCTACGTTCATTTGACATCTATGAGCAGTTGGTGAAGTTCAACCCCGCGCAGTTCGAGCCGGATTTTGCGACGACGACGATGAACTTGGGAATGTTGTACACTACAGTTCAAAAAATGGGGGATGCTGAAAAAATGTTCCTCTATTCGCTGGAAATCAGAGAGCGGCTGGCGAAGGCCAACCCCGCGCAGTTCGAGCCGAATTTGGCGATAACTTCCATGAACTTGGGCGTTTTTTACCAAACCGTTCAAAAAATGGGGGATGCTGAAAAGATGTACCTCCGCTCCTTGGAAATCAGAGAGCGGTTGGTGAATGCCAACCCTGCGCAGTTCGAGCCGGGTTTGGCATTGATGGCGATGAACTTGGGCAATTTTTACTATGAAAATCAAAAAATGGAGGATGCCGAAAAGACGTACCTACGTTCCTTAGAAATCTATGAGCGACTCGTTTTAGCCAGCCCCGCGCAGTTCGAGCCGGATTTGGCGGGGATTTGCATGAACTTGGGCAATTTTTACTACACGGTTCAAAAGATGCCGGAAGCCGAACGCTTCTACCT
>JAYSUY010000456.1:0-4701 GCA_043718855.1 Saprospiraceae bacterium
TGGGAGTGGAAATGGAACTCCAAAAAAGCCAAGAAGCGCTGGCTGACTACATCCTGACCAGCCCCGAAGAGCGCTACCTCAACCTCCTGAAAACCAGGCCCGACCTCCTCGATCGTGTACCGCAATACCAACTGGCGAGTTTCCTGGGGGTCACGCCAGAGTCGCTGAGCCGCATTCGGAAACGGATAATGGTGAAATGAAAATGACTGGAAGTGCCCAAAAATGCTGCGGCGACGACTCAAAGTTATCGCCGCAGTTGTTTGTGCCGTCTACTTCTTACCCAAAGTCAATGAATCGCGGTGATCGCTGCCCGGATTTTTGCCCCCGAATCAGCAAGATCACATTCACCGCAATTTAAAATTGACTTGGTACCATGCAAAAATCTGTTTTCACCTGCTTGTTTTTGGCCCTCCTCTCCACCGCACTTTGGGGGCAAAAACTCACCCAAACCGTGCGAGGCACCGTACTCGATGCCGACAACAAATGGCCGCTTGTCGGGGCGCAAGTCGTCATCGTCAGCACCACGCCCCAGATGGGCACAACGACCGACGCGCAAGGCAATTTCCGGCTGGAAAAAGTGCCCGTCGGCAGGATTGACCTGCAACTGGCCTACCTCGGCTACGAAAATTTGACCATCGCGAACGTCGTGGTGAACTCCGGCAAGGAGGTCGTCCTGAGCCTCAGTATGCGCGAATCTGCCGTAAAAATGGCCGAAGTGACCATCACGGCCAGCCCAAACAAGGGCGCGGCGCTCAACGAGATGGCCGTGCTCAGTGCGCGTTCCGTTTCGCCGGAAGAAACCAACCGCTATGCCGGCGGCTTCAATGACCCTTCGCGCATCCTCTCCAATTTCGCCGGCATCACCAACACACAGGACGGCAGCAACGACATCATCGTGCGGGGTAATTCGCCCAAATACGTCCAGTGGCGGCTCGAAGGCGAGCAAATCACCAACCCCAACCACTTCGGCGACCAGAGCGCGGTGAGCGGCTCGGTCAGCATTTTAAACAACAACGTCTTGGCGGCCTCCGATTTTTACACGGGCGCGTTCGCGCCCGAATACGGCGACGCGCTGTCGGGCGTGTACGACGTAAAACTGCGGGCGGGCAACAACGAAAAACTCGAAGCGGTCTTCGGTTTCGGGCTTTTGGGCACGGAACTAACCCTGGAGGGGCCGCTCAAAAAAGGCTACGGCGGTTCTTTTTTGGTCAATTATCGCTACTCAACGGTGGGCTTGATCAGCGAACTTGGGCTGGTCAACAGCATCAGCGGGGTGCTGAAATTTCAGGATGCGACCTTCAAAGTCGTGTTGCCAACCCAAAAAGCGGGCGTATTTTCCCTGTTCGGGCTGGGCGGCCTGAGCAGTTTCGGGCTGGAAGACGTGACACCCGCCATTTGGGAAACCCCCGGCGACAACTTCACCCGTGCCGAAGTGCGCGAAGATTTCGACAAGCGGGCGCACCTGTTCAACACCGGGATCAAGCACAGCCTGAACATCGGCAAAAAAGGCCTGCTCACTACCACCCTCACCTATTCGAGCGAAAGCATCGAAGATGATATTTTCGAGGCAGGCATCGCCAAAATCTATGACGACAACGGCGAGTTTTTGCGTGATTCGGTCATCCGCCGCACACTCGGTTTCCAGAGCCGGCTGCAAAAACCGACCTATCGTGGAGCGGCGACTTACTACCACAAATTCAATGCGCGGCACAAAATCCAGGTGGGCACGAAGTACACGCTGTTCGACTATCAGTTTCGTCAAAGCCAGCCACGGGGCGATGCCAACGAACGCTTCGTACTGCTGGATTTCAAGGAAAACGTCAGCACCATCCGCAATTTTTTCAGTTGGAAATACCGGGTGAACGACCGCCTCTCCCTCGTGTCAGGGCTGCACAACCTGAATGTGCTGCTCAACTCCCGCAGCACGCTCGAACCCCGCCTCGCCCTCGAATGGAAGGCCACGCCCGAGTGCGTCATGCACCTCGGCTACGGCAAGCACAGCAGCATGGAGAGCGTACACCACTATTTTGCGAAAGTGAAACAGCCCGACGGCAGCATCGCAGAACCCAATCGCGACCTAGATTTGCTGAAAGCCGACCACTTCGTGCTGGGTTTCGAGCGACGGCTGGGCAAAAACCTCCGGGCAAAAGTGGAGGCCTACTACCAGCGGCTCTACAACCTGCCGGTGGAAAATTTGGACACGAGTTACTTCGCCACCATCGTCGAAAACCTTGATTTTCAGTATGTTGATTTGGTCAACAAAGGCAAAGGCCGCAACTACGGCGTAGAACTGACCCTCGAAAAATTTTTCAGTCAGGGTTGGTACGGCATGCTGAACGCCTCGCTGTACGAGTCAAAATACACCGCGCTCGACGGCGTGGAGCGCAACACGCCGTTCAACGGCAACTATCTGGTGAACATCCTCTGCGGGAAAGAATTTGCCGGGCTGGGCAAGAAGAAAAACCAGACCCTCGGCCTGAACGCCAAAGCGTTTTTCGGCGGCGGCAGAAAAATTATCCCGCTGCTGCGCGACGCGCAAGGCAACCTCGCAGTGGACCCCGCCAACAACCGCTACTGGGACTACGGGAAAGCCTTTGAAACCAGTATCGAAGATACGTATCAGGTGCTACTCTCGGCCAGTTACAAGTGGAACAAGCCCCGCGCGACGCACGAACTGTTCCTCAACTTGGACAATGTGACCAACAACAAGGGCAAAATCACCGAATTCTATGACGAAAGCGAGCCGAACAAGATCGGTCACATGACCCAGTTCGGCTTTTTCCCTAACCTGATGTACCGGGTGTACTTCTGATTTTGAGCGGCGGAGGGGGCGACCATCCCTCCGCCGTTTGTTATAGATGAGGGTGACAAAACGGCAAGAAATCATATCCGCCCATTATCTTTGACGCAAAAAACATCATGTCGGAAGTAGCAGCCTTTCAAAGCGATTTGCAAGAACAGCGCAACCACTGGTTTAGCCGCGATTTCATCTCCTAAACCCATGCCTACTTGACCTATGCACGAATCCATATCACTTTCCGAACTGGTGGAAAATGCCGTGAACCTCGATGTTCGAGCGTATCAGGAGTTTCTGACCACCGTCAATTCGCGCCGCATACAGAACCGGGCAAATGTGCTGCCCCAAGCGGAGGCGGATCTGTTGAAAAAAATCTACAGCCCATTTTCAGAAGACAAAAAGGCGAGGATTATGCTCCTAAACGCCAAAATCTGGGACTCCTCGCTGCCTGAGCCGGAACACCAAGAATTACTCCAACTGATTGAAGAGCAGGAGTATTGGGCAGCGGAGCGTATGCAGAACCTCGCTCAACTTGCCACTTTGCGCAATCTGGACTACGCCACATTGGTCCGCCAACTGGGCATCCCATCGGCCAGCAGAAATGAGTAAGTCCCACCTCCCCATTTCTGTTCGCCGATTTGTTCGCACACGCGCAAACGGCTACTGCGAATACTGCCTCAGCCACGAAGACTGCGGCACAGGGCCGTTCAACATCGAACACATCATCCCTCCGATTTGGGGCGGCACTGACGAACCAGAAAACCTTGCCTATGCTTGCAGCGGCTGCAACGGCTACAAGTTCACCAAAATAGCGGCCATTGACCCCGTATCCGAAGAGAATGCCTCGCTTTTCAATCCCCGTACCCAAATTTGGAGCGAGCATTTTTGCTGGGACGAAACAGCCACACTCATCCTCGGAATCACTCCTACGGGCAGAGCGACCATTGAAGCCCTGAGAATGAACAGGCTCCCGCTGGTCAACCTCCGAAAAGCAATGGTTGCAGTGGGTACCCATCCGCCAGCGTAACACCAGCAGTCTCCCATCATGGTAAAAACGAAACTCACCGCCGCCGCCTTCGCCACCCTGCTCGCCTTCATCCTCTGGAATGCCTGCGGCAAACACGCCGCGCCCGACGGCGACCTGCCGGCCAAAATCAGTTACAACTTCCACGTCCGCCCCATCCTCTCCGACAAGTGTTTCGTGTGCCACGGGCCAGACAAAAACCAGTTGAAAGCGGGCCTCCGCTTGGACAACGCCGAAGCAGCCTACGCTCCCCTGAAAGAAACTCCCGGCGCGTTCGCCATCGTGCCGGGCCAGCCGGAAGTTTCCGAACTCCTCAAGCGGGTAAAATCCCAAGACCCCGACTACCGGATGCCCTCGCCAGAGTCGCATTTAGATGCCCTCACCGAGCGGGAAATCCAGATTCTGGAACGCTGGATTGAGCAGGGCGCGGTATACGAAAAACACTGGGCACTGCTGCCGCCCACGAAGGCCGAACGCCCAAAAGTGAGCGACAAGCAGTGGCCGAAAAACGAGATTGACTACTACGTTCTCGCCAAAATGACCGAGCAAGGGCTGCGACACAACGAGGAGGCGGAGGCGGCATTTCTCCTCAAACGCGCCAGCATGGACCTCACCGGCCTACTGCCCACCGAAGCCGAAATGGACGCTTTTTTAGAAGAAAAAAGCGAAAACGCTTACGAAAACGCCCTCGATCGCTTGCTCGCCAGCCCCCAGTACGGCGAAAAAATGGCCCTCCACTGGATGGACATTGCCCGCTACTCCGACAGTTACGGCTATCAGGACGACAACATCCGCAGCCAGTGGCCCTACCGCGACTGGGTCATCCACGCTTTCAACCAAAATATGCCCTACGACCAGTTCGTGACCTGGCAACTGGCCG
>JAYSUY010000457.1:0-4698 GCA_043718855.1 Saprospiraceae bacterium
ACTCCAACCATTTTCGCACCAAATCCAGCACGGGCTTTGCCCGCTCCACATCCCAGTCGGTGATATTTTGTTCGGGCAAAACGCGCTCCTGTGGGCCGCCGTTCTTAGCCAAATCCAGCATTTTGCCCCGCTCAGGTGGCGGAAAACGGCTGAACGTACGCCGCAGCAGCGGCAGCAGTTGCTGAAAAAAATCGGCGGAGAGGCCGCGCACCCAGCCATCCAGAATGCTCCATAGTGTCGGGTGGTGCAGCAGCAGCAAGCCGCTGCCATGCAGGAAACCTTCGAGCCAAGCCGCTGCGTCGGCGGGTGCTTGGGCCGCTGAAAGCCGAAAGCGCATGGTGTTGCCTGTGCGGGTGCTGTCTTCCAAATTTTTATCAAATAGCAAGCGGCTGCACAGCCCAGTCAGCAGCGGCGCAGTCAGGTCCGAATGGTGGATGCTGCGAAGGGCTCGCTGCCACTGTACATCGTGTTCGGGCGATTGCAGGATGCCCAGTGCGCGGTTGAGGGCAAGTATTTTTTTCAAGGTGTCGGCAGCCACGTCCTCGTTCACGCCTGTGCAGGCTGCGGGCAGTTGTAAGCAGAGTCGGGGGATCAATTGTGCCAGCAACCGCTCCACCAAATCGAGGTCCAATCTGCGGGCCTGCCCGTAGCGCAGGGCATCGGCCAGGGGTGGTACAGCGTCGGCCAAGCGCAAGGCATCGGAGGATAGCGCACTGATTGTCTGCAATTTGTGCAGCAGCACAGGCATGGCATCGGGCAACTCGGCTTTCAGCACTGTACTCAGCAGGGTGCTGAGTTGGGGCAGCACATCGGATTCGTGGATGCGTTGCAGGGCGAGTTGGAGCGCGGCTGATGCTACCGTGTTGCCCCAAGTACCGGCTTCGATGAGGCGGATTTCGTAGTCGGGCAGCCACTTGATTTGCCAGTGCTCGTGGAAGCGGCCCTGCCGGTTGCTGCCTGCATCCAGCGGGCTGCCCCAGCGGATGCCGAGCAGGTCGGCCCGGTGCAGCAGGATGCTTTTGCGCAGGTCGGGCGGCTCCCGTAGGTCGAGTTCGAGTTTTTTTTCTGCTGTGCTGCGCTCCAATCGGCAACTGCGCACTTGCACCTCGAAGTCGGCTTTGAGCGGCGGCACGGGCAGTGAAGCCGGCACTTGGCCCAGCACATCGCCCACCACGAGGTGGCCGTTCAGCAGTTCGAGTGGTTTTTCGGAGCCGAGGCCCATCACCGAGATGGCTGCTTCGCGCAACTCTTCGATGCCGGGCTGCTGGGTGCGGCGCAGGGTGGCCAGTGTATTGGCCAGCCGCACGGCCTCGATGACGTGTGCCGAGGAGGTTTCCACATCGTGTTCGCGGAGCAGACGGGCTGCCGAAGTGAGCCACACCACCGAGGCGTTTGAAACGGAGCAGTTTGAAGTTAGGAGTTTGAAGTTTGAAGTTTGATCCGTCTCCGCACTTTTGCCCGCAGTAGCCTCCGGCAAAGACAGGTTTTCTACGACAGTTTTAGATGGCCGAGCATTCACTTCGGCTGCCAAGACGGCATCTCGTACTTCAAACTTCAAACTTCGATCTTCAAACTGCTCCGCTTCGATCTTCAAACTCTCGAACTTCGAACTCTCCCAGAGTATGCGGTACCAAGCGGGGGCCAGCACGCCCGCCCCGTAGCCGCTCTGGACGCTCAGCCGGTCGAATGACCAAGGGATCCAGGTGGCTTCGGTCTTGACTTTTTTCAAGCCTTTCAGCAGCGCGGCATCGTCGGTGGGTTTTGTTTTTTCTAAAAAAGCCAACGCTGGGGTATGCCACGCACCGCACACAACTGCCACATTTTCAGAGCCTTCTTTTTTTGCCGTGCGAATGGTTTGGCGCATGAAGGCTTCGCGAAGCAAGGTTTCGCGGGTTTCTGGGTGGGGCTTGCTGCTGCGCAGGGCGGTCATCAATTCTACGATGACCGGGAAAATATCTTGCGCCGCACCACGCTCGAACATGGCTTCCCACCAGCGTTCCGGGTCGGTGTACCCTGCAAGCGCGGCGACCTCGCGGAAGGGATCGGGAGTCGGCAGTTTGTCATTGAGGGCCATTGCGTCATTCGACATTTCGACATTGGGCATTGGGCCGCTGGTCATTTCGTCATTCGGCATTTCGTCATTTTTGCCCGCATTGCCCGCCGTAGCCTCTGGCAAAGGCGGGTGGCTTGCCGCATCTTTTGTCACCGCCTGCTGCTCCGCATCGGCCTCCTTCAAGCCAAAGATGAGACTCATCGGCAAATCCATGAACCGCACGGGTATGCCTTGCGCCTTGCCATACAGCACGGCTTGCCACTCTGGGGAAAACTCTGCGAAGGGAAAAAACGAGGCTTGCTGCAGGTTTTTGGGATTGTAAATCAGGAGCGCCACAGGCGGCACCATATCGGCATGGGCGACATGGATAAGGAGCGCGTCAGCATCTGGCGGACCTTCGATGAGGATGCAGTCGGGCTGCTGCGCAGTCAGTGCGCGGAGTAGGCTGCGGGCACTGCCGGGGCCATGATGTCGGATGCCGTAGAGTTGCATTTTTGGGGATGCTTCAAAAACGCGGTGAAGGTCGGCATGGCTTGTCAAAAAACAGGTGGTGACAAACTCTTGCGAAATGATTGGAACATCGAGCCATTTAGAAACTGTTTTAAACCCCTGCCGAGGCGCAAAAGCCTATATTTTAAGGCTATGTTTTGTCGGTATTTTAATTATGCTTTGTCAGATTAGGCACAGATACAAGCAGCACAGGTTTCGCCTCAGCAGAGTTTTAAAACAGTTACTTAGGGCAAAGCCTACCGCTTCGTGCGCACCTGCTCTGCCACAAATTTGCCCACCTCTCGACCGCATTTCAGGCCAGCGAGGTTGCCTTGCCGGTAGTGGATGCCCCCGTATAGCCGACTTATGCCCACCTCGTCGGCGGCGACTTGGAACGATGGGAAGGTGCGGACCGGAATGCCGAACTCCAGCTCCGTGCTGTCAGTGAAAGAAAAATTATCGCCGTACAGTTGGGTCAGCACAGTGGCCGCCGCGGCTGAGATGGTGCTGTGGCCGCTGGTGTGTTCCGGGAACGGTGGGGTCTGGATGAGCGGCTGCCAGTCGGGGTTGATGTACTGGTTGATGTACGACTCCGGGCGGATGAGGTTGGTGCGGTATTTCTCCGTCCAGCACACGATGAAGCCGTCGGCGATGGCGCAAGCCACCTTCACATAGGTCTCTGCCGAGTGCATCATGTCGGATTTAGACTTGCGGCACACCTGCGCAGCGATGTTGATCCAGTGGCCACCTGGGCTGATTTTTTTTACCCCGAAGGAGAGGTGGCCGCTCACATCCATGCGGAAAGGGTTGTCGTCCCAGTACCAGGCTGTAGAATCTTGCCAAGGGGTCAAGTTTTTTACAATGTCGTGTACCTCAATGGCTTGCTTGTAAAAATCACTGTTCTTTTCGGTACTGAACGGCACTGGCGGATCGATGTGAAACTGGTTGGCAGAGTCAATCACCCAGAGGCGAATTTTAGGCCAATGAGGCTCCAGCGCGTCGGCGTACATGGGTGGGGTAGGTCTCCAGCGGTTGGCGGTTTTCGTATCGATGGTGAACTTGGGCATGCTCCTCGCCTGGGCGTAGTTATCGGTTTTAGACCAAGCCAGTATGTGCTTCGCCACCGCCTCTCCGAAAGCCATCGACCGCTCGAACACCTCCGGCGGCATATTCATCCGCTCGAAGTCTTGGAGGATTTGCTCCTTCAGTTCCTGCATCTCACCTTCCGAAAAAATCAACTGTTTCCCTACAATGAACAGTGCGTTAGCACTCGCCAGCGGGTAGCAGTACTCCTTGCCCGCTTCGGGCTGAGGCCCCGGTTTTAGGCCGTTGAGTTGCCCTGCCAAGCTCTGGTACTCCGGCGAGCCGGGCACGAGTGCTTCATAGGCGGCTACCGAGGAGTAAGCGTAGATACGCGAGGAGATGGGCGGAGCAAAAATGTCGCTGCGAATGATGTCCGTGATGCGGCGCATACCAGCATGGAGGAACTCTGGGTTCTGCGATTTAGCCTGATAATCAGTGCTGTATCGCTGGCATCCGACCATCGGCCAGAGCAGTGCTGCGAGCAGCAAGTAGAAAAAAGTAGTACGGGTCATGTTAAAAAGGTGCTGTTGAGCGTGAGGTGGGCTATCGGGGGCAGCGCAAAAAAACGGCTTTCGGGGTTAAATTTTGTGGGAAACACCATATTGAGTGTATTGAGGAGAGAAGCACAAAGCAGTACCAGAGGCAAGCCTTGAACAAAACCAGCCAACCGAAGCACCGAGGCCCGGTTTTTCATTCGATCTTGCCGATCTCAAGATTTTTAAAAAATAAAATTCGGAAACGCACCCTTTTACCCCCTCAGATTCAGAACAATCTTAAATGAAACTTTGGATGGGCGAAAAAGGTACACTACTTTTGCCGCCGCTAAGCCCGGATGGATAGGCAAAAACTGCCGTTTGACCCGCTGAAATTCGTGCATGGCTCACTTTTTCACCTTCTCACATTTCACAACATGGCAGTTTATTACAGCAAAGAGAAAGTCTTTGAAATCGCCGCTCAGTACGGCGGCAGTGAAACCAACACCGGCAACACTGAAGTACAGGTAGCCCTGCTTACCTACCGCATTGAGTGCCTGTCGGCACACCTTCGCCAGTTCAAAAAAGACCACTCCACCC
>JAYSUY010000458.1:0-4692 GCA_043718855.1 Saprospiraceae bacterium
AAATGAACCCCACGCAAGACATCAGTTTTCGGGCCGACAAGGACAGCGCCCAGATTCACCTTCGGCTGGTGATTGATGGCCCGACGTACTATATGCTCGGCTGCCGCAGCCGCAGCACGGTGCCGCCTACCGCGTTTTTCGAATCGTTCCGAGTGCTGCCCAATACTTACCCCGAAGGCTGGAAAGAAAAACGCGACACCAGCGTGAAGTTCACCGTTTCGGTGCCTAACCTGCCCGAAAAGCCGATTCCAGCATTCGTCACGCGCATCCAGAAACTGTACCGCGAAGCCTCGGAGCGGCGCGGCGGCTACGACACTGGCAGCAGTCGCTACAAAAGCACGACGCTCACCTCGCCTTCTACGGGCGAAAAAGTGCAGGTGAATATGCGCGAGTTGCCCATTTTTGAAGCCTTCCCGATGCTGGACTCGCTCAAGATCAACACCGAAAAAAACCTGAGCAACAACAAGAAACTGCACCTACGCGACAGCCGCTGGTACGAGCAGAACGGGATGATGGTGGCCGACTTTACGATGCAGGACACCAACAGCAACCGGGGCATCCGCCACAAGGTGATGGTGGTGAACCGCAAGACTTACACGCTGTCGGCTACCGTAAATTTGGACGAGCCGGAAAGCGAGTTCCTGCGCCGCGTGTTCAGCACCTTCGCGCCCACCGACACGCTGAGCGGCGAGTCGCCCTGGGGCAAGCGCAACTTGGATTTTCTGAAAAATATCTACGCCACGGACAGTTTGCAGCGCAAAAAAGCCCTGAAAGAACTGGATCGGGTTTTTGCGCCGGAGTTCAAGGCCGAGGACTTCGAAGTGGTGCGGGCAGCCATCGAAAACCCGGGCTTCGGTAAATTGAAATTCACCGACCGCAAGAGTTTACTCGACCTCCTGAGCGGCATCAAGTCGCCCAAGCGAGTGCCGTACTTGCTCGATTTTTACGCAAAAAGCGGCGACTCGCTGCGCTACCGCGCTGCGGTGGTGGAAAACCTCGCGGGCATCGAGACCAAAGAAGCCTACCAAGCGGTGCTGCGCCTTCTGCTGGAGCAGCCCATCCAGCGGCAGGGCTACGGTGAGGGCGTTTTCTTCAAACTCAATGATTCGCTCGCGCTGGCCGCCACGCTTTACCCTGATCTGCTCGCCCTGACGAGTATTGATGAGTTTCAGGACGGCATTTTCGATCTGCTCTACCTGCTGCAACAGGAGGGCCTCGTGAAACCCCGCGCCTACGCCAGCCAGAAAAAACGCCTGATCGCCAATGCTGACTACCGCCTCAGCCGCTACCGCCTGAGTTGGGAGACTGACCACGAGGACGGCGACGAGGACGAAAACTACGCCTACGCGGGCAACAACCAGAGCAGCACTTTGAAGCGCAACCTCCTGCTGCTTGCCCCTTTTATCGGCAAAGACAAGCGAGTGAAAGCCCTGATGGAGCGCGCGCTGCGCCTCGGCGACGAGCAGTTGCAACTCTTCGTGTACGGCCTCTACCTGCGCGAAGGCATACCGGTGTCGCCCGCTGTGCTTCAACCTTTTGCGACCAAACGCACCACGCTGGCTACGGTGTACAGCACGGTGGCGAGCGCCGGGAAACTCTCAGACTACCCGGCCAGTTGGTTCGCTGATACGACCGCGCTGCTCGAATCGGCGTTTTTCGGCAAGGGCAGCCAGCGCAGCAACATTGACTCGGTGCGACTCGTGAGCCGCCACAAATCGGTGTTCCGCAGCGGCCCGGCCTGGCTTTACTTCTTCGATGTGAAGCGCAAAAAGGAGAAGGAATGGACGCTGGCCTACGCTTACGTCCCGAAGGATATGGCTTTCCTCGCTGACGCGAAAACCAGCGGCATTGTGCAGAACAACGGCGGCTACAACGCCCGCAACCGCCAGCACTACCGCCGCCAACCGGAGGTGCAGGTGATGCACAACATCACGGGCAAGAAAAAAGAGGAGGAAATGAAAAAGAAGATCGGTGCCATCCGCTTCGAGAACCGCCAGCGGTACTCCGACAGCGGCGGCGACAACGACTACTACCGGCCTGAGGAGTACGGGGAGTATTGAGGAAAGAACAGCCCCCCTACGGCTACGCGCCGTAGGGGGTGTTTCGTTTTGGACAACCCACAATAGAACCGCCTCTACCTTCCCCGAATTTTTGCTTCCACATCTGTTCCTCCTTGGCAGTGATAACACCTACATTTGCCCACTTTTTTGACAAAAACGTGTCCGTTCAACATGATCAAGAGCATCAGCATAGAAAACTTCCGCTGCTTTCACCAGACCAAAATTGAGGGTTTTGGGCAAGTAAATCTCATCGGGGGGCAGAACAACGCGGGCAAGACCACCCTGCTGGAGGCGATATATTTGGCTAGTGATCCGCAAGCAGAGGCCATTATCTTTTTGAAACAGAAACTCCGCAGCGAAGCTACGGATTTGGAACGCCCTGAAGGAGCATGGAGCAGTATGTTTTATCAGTTCAAAAAAGACTCTGAGATCAAACTTTTTGTAGAGATTGAGAAGAGTACTTTGGGGACCCGTCTCATCTGCCAAGAATCCTATGAATCAGAAGAGCAACCTGATAGCGCAAAAGATGACGACCTACTGAAACCCTTACTGAAAATCGAGGACGATTCAAGTCTCTATGGAAAGGTCAGTAGGTCATCGCTCATTGTCCGCCCCTACAATTCCTTGAATCCAGAAGAGACAGCACTTGAAATGCAGATGAATATTCTTTGGGGGAGAAAAACTTTTATCATGACAGGAGACCGCCTTCCCGCCTCATCTTTTGATCCCCATTTTGTGCCGGCAGGTTTCAAATCGAATCCAGCCACCTTAGCCGAAAACTTCGAGCGACTCCGTTTTAAAGGGCAAGACAAAGTCGTTTTGG
This sequence comes from Saprospiraceae bacterium, assembly GCA_043718855.1. Classification (GTDB taxonomy): domain Bacteria; phylum Bacteroidota; class Bacteroidia; order Chitinophagales; family Saprospiraceae; genus M3007. The sequence continues at coordinate 2,884 of JAYSUY010000458.1, forward strand.
AGGGGCTTCAATTGATTGAACCCTCTATCCAACAGGTTGAAGTTTTCCATTTTGGAGAGAAAAGGATATATCTTAAAAGAGAAGGAGAAGACTTCATGCCAATCACTTTGTTCGGCGATGCCTTGAATAAAGTGGCCTACATCATCTTGCGCATCGTAGGCAACTCGAACTCAATCCTTTTGATTGATGAGATAGAAAACGGCATACATTACTCTCACCACCGCGATTTGTGGAAATTCGTTTTCAAGTTAGCCACTCAATTTGGTGTGCAGATTTTTGCTACCTCCCACAGTTATGAAATGGTCCGGGCCTTCAACCAGATGGCCAGTGCCGAAAACTTGGGGCCGAGCGCGATGTACTTCGAGATGTACCGAAGCCTGCGCAGCGGAGAGATCGTGGGAAAAGGATTTGCCCCCGATCTGCTGGCCTACGCCATTGCAAATGACCAATCTTTCAGAGGCGAATAACCCAGGGCTATGACACGAAAACTCTACATCGTTGAAAGCCCAAACGACGCGGCTTTTGTCCGGCTCTTGCTCAAACACCTCAGTGTAGCGGACGCGGACGCTCAGACCATTGATGCTACGGAGGTCGAGCACCTGCACAACTTCATCGGAGCCGACGGCGGGGAAAAGCGCGGCAAAAATGCCCTCCCAGAGAAGTTGGAGATGATCAAGCGGGACTTGGGGAAAAAGTACGCTCAGGTTGAGCACATCGGGGTCATCTTGGACTTGGACACTCCGAAGCCCGACACCGACGGTGGAAAAGAAGGTGGCCTCGCGCTCATCAGCAAAGCGATTGAATCTGCTTTTGGACATGATCCGGCTTTCACAGAAGTAGGCCAAAGCCGCGACGCGACGGTTGTGGTAGATAATCAAAACGTGCTCCTCCAATTTTCTTGTTACCTCATGCTGGAAGGCACGGGGCTGGTCCATCTCGATCAAGTGCTGAAAGCCATTGCCCAGCAGCCCTGCCCGACAGCCGATTGCCTGGCCGAGATGAACACCTGTGTCGTAGCCAAGACTGGCGAACCGATGAAGGATTTTGACAAGCAGTGGGTGAACCAGTATGTCAGGTGTTTTGCCAGCAAAAAGCAGATCAACAACGCCGAGCGGCGGCTCCATGAGGTAATTTTTGAACAAGGAGCAGAACTCTTCCATCTGGATGAGCCTCTGCTCAGTGGCCTCAAAAACTACCTGACCGGAGCATGAGCGTTGCCTTTCACAGTTTATAGTTCATCGTTTTTACCCGCCGAAGCCAAAGCGTAGGCGGGCAAGCTATCCACCGTCCACCGTCCCGCCCGTGAATCTCACCGCCCTCTCCATCCGTCGCCCCTCCCTCATCATCGTCATTTTTGCGGTGCTGAGTTTCATGGGCGTAGCCAGTTACCGCAACCTGCCCATCGAGTTGGTGCCAAAATTTGACCCGCCCGTCGTCACCGTCATCGGCGTGTACCCAGGTGCGTCGCCTGCCGAGGTCGAAAATGCCGTCAGCAAGCCCATCGAGGATGTGGTGTCCAGCATCGAAGGCATCGAGCAGATACAGATCGGGTCGTTCGAGAACTCCTGCTTTATCGCCTTGGAAATGAACCAAGCGGTGAATTTGGACGTGGCCGTGCCGGAAATCCAGCGCAAGATCAACCAGATACTGCCCACCATGCCGAAGGAAGTGCGGCCCCCGGTGGTGAACAAATTCGCCCTCAGCGAACTGCCCGTGCTGCGCCTCGGCGTGTCGGGCAACCAGAGCGGCACCCAGTTTTTTGATTTAATAAAAAACCGCCTCGTGCCAGAAATCGCCCGCGTGAAGGGC
>JAYSUY010000459.1:0-4686 GCA_043718855.1 Saprospiraceae bacterium
CCCTACTTCGGCTATGCCCGGCAGGATCGCAAGGACAAACCCCGTGTGCCAATCAGTGCCAAACTGCTGGCTAATATGCTCACCGCAGCCGGTGCCAACCGCATCATGACGATGGATCTCCATGCCGATCAGGTGCAGGGCTTTTTCGATATTCCGGTGGATCACCTGCGCTCCGAGGCCATTTATTTTCAATACCTTGAAAATCACGACCTGTCGAACATCATTTTCGCTAGCCCAGATGTGGGCGGTGTGAAGCGGGCGCGGGCTTATGCCAAGCACTTCGGGCGCGAACTCGTCATCTGTGACAAATACCGCACGAAGGCGAATGAAGTGGCTTCGATGACCGTCATCGGGGATGTGAAGGGCGCAGATGTGATCCTCGTGGACGACTTGGTAGACACCGCTGGTACGCTCTGCAAAGCCGCCGACGCGCTCATCAGCAAAGGCGCGAAAAGCGTCCGCGCCATCTGTACCCACCCCGTACTGTCGGGCAAAGCCTACGAGATCATCGAGCAGTCACAACTCACCGAACTCATCGTGTGCGACACCATCCCGCTCCGACAGGAATCGCCCAAAATCAAAGTACTCTCCACCGCCAAATTATTCAGCCGCGCCATCCGCAACACGGTAGAACACAAGAGTATAGCGGCGCTTTTCAGGGGGACAGGGACATAAGGGAACGATGAACTATAAACGATGAACAACTCAATCCATTGAATCGCAAGAATTTGAGTTGGCATTTCGCTTCCTTTTTTACTACTCGTTCCTAACAAGCGGCACATTGACCACATTGACCACATTCCACAACTTATGTCAGAAATGCTTTCCCAGCGCGTGCTTGGCCTCGCTGAATCCGAAACCCTCAAAATGGCCCGCATGGCCCGCGAACTCAAGGCGCTTGGCCACGATGTCATCAGCCTCAGCCTCGGCGAACCTGATTTCGATACGCCCGATCACATCAAAGACGCTGCTTATCAGGCACTTAAAGACGGCTATACGAAATACACGCCTGTGGCAGGATTGCCCGAACTGACGAAGGCCATCAGCGAAAAATTCAAGCGGGAGAACAATTTGGACTACCGCCCAGAACAGATCGTGGTGAGCAACGGGGCGAAGCAAACCGTGTACAACCTCTGCCAAGCCTTGCTCAATGACGGCGACGAGGTGGTGGTTTTTTCTCCCTACTGGGTGTCGTACTGGGAAATCGTGAAACTCTCCGGCGGGGTACCTGTACCCGTGTACGCCGGGGTAGAGCGCGATTTCAAGCCCTCGCCCGAACAGTTGGCGGCGGCCATCACGCCCAAAACAAAATTTGTGCTGTTCTCCTCGCCCTGCAACCCCACAGGCACCGTGTTCGCCCGTGAGGAACTGCAAGCCTATGCTGATGTGATCGCTCGGCACGACAATGTGTTGATTGTCAGTGATGAAATCTACGAACACATCAACTTCACACACGAACACGTCAGCATCGGCTCGTTCGCCAACGTGAAAGACCGCACCGTCACCATCAACGGATTTGCCAAAGGTTTTTCCATGACTGGTTGGCGGTTGGGCTACATGGGCGCACCCAAATACATCGCCGATGCTTGCGCCAAAATCCAGGGACAAGTGACCAGCGGAGCCTCGTCCTTCGGTCAGAAAGCCGGCGCAGTGGCCCTCACCAGCAGCCTCGCCGCCACCGAAGCCATGCGAGAAGCCTTCCGCGAGCGGCGCGATATCATGCTTTCGATGCTCGCAGAAATACCGGGTATCAAGACCAACCTTCCTGATGGCGCTTTCTATGTTTTCCCGGATGTCACCTACTATTTTGGCAAATCAGATGGAAATACGACCGTGCGGGATGCCGACGACTTCTGCGACTACATCATGTCGAATGCCTACGTTGGGTTGGTGTCTGGCTCGGCTTTTGGCGATCCCAACTGCTTCCGGCTCAGTTACGCGGCTTCCGAGGAACAGTTGCGCGAAGCAGTGCGGCGGATGAAGGATGTGCTGGGAAGGTTGAAGTGAGGGCAAAAATCCTTCATCCTCACAACCCAGTCGTTCGTCCCCCCAAACCATGCCCTACGTCCCGCAGTTCAGTTCCATTTTTTGGGAGCGTGAGCCAATCGGTGGGAATCTTGTTACACTTGCCTCAAAATTAGACACACACCTTTCGACATCAGATTATGTTTGACAAAAACGAATTTCAGAAGTATGCCACGAAACATCTTGGCATGAGCGGTATGCACCTCGAAAAGTACATGGATACAACGGTGCCAGGCATCAAGGCCTTCACGCCCTACGTCATCGAAGAGCGGCAGATGAATGCCGCCGCGCTTGACGTGTTCAGCCGCTTGATGATGGACCGCATCATTTTTATGGGCGTACCGGTCACGGAGTACGTCTCCAACGTCATCCAGGCCCAGTTGCTTTTCTTAGAAAGTGCTGATCCTAAGCGTGATGTGCAGATGTTCATCAACAGCCCTGGTGGCTCGGTGATTGACGGTCTGGGTATCTATGACACCATGCAGTACGTCTCGCCCGATGTGGCCACGATCTGCACGGGTTTGGCTGCTTCGATGGCAGCGGTACTGCTGGCTGCTGGCGCAAAGGGCAAGCGCAGCGCACTTTTCCACAGCCATGTGATGATCCACCAGCCGATGGGTGGTGCGCAGGGGCAAGTTTCGGACATCGAAATCTCCTACAAACTCATCAAAAAAATGCAGAAGTCGCTGTACGACGTACTCGTACACCACACAGGCCAGCCCTATGATAAAATCGAGCAGGACTGCGACCGCGACAACTGGATGAGCAGCGCGGATGCCAAGGAGTACGGTATCGTGGATGAAGTGCTGGATCGGAACAACCCACGGAAAGGCGCGTAAGCCATTGGTTTTCAGGAATAAAAAAGCGGCTTGGAGCATCATGCTCCGAGCCGCTTTTTTTATGAAAATTTGTATCCAAGTCTACTTCTTTTTCTGTTGCTGGGCTTTCACCCGCTCTTGCTCTTTCATCGCCTGCTCCAACCGTTCGCGCCAGCCACCGGTTTTTTTCGGCTTGTTCTTGTTCACCTCCAGAGCGGCTTTAATCTTCTCGTTGTCAATCAGAAACTTCTTGGTCACCACCGTTTGTCCGATGTTCAGGATGTTGCTGAAACAGAGGTAGAGCGTGAGGCCCGAAGCAAAACTGTTGAAGAAGAACATGAACATGACTGGCATGAGGTACTGCATCCACTTCATCATTTTCATCTGGTCGGTCTGCATAGTGCTGGAGTCCATCTGCTTCATGGAGTACCAGGTGTACCACAGCGTAGTGACTACCCAGATGAGCGTGAACGCGCTGATGTGGTAGCCAAAACCGGGCAGCGCGAAGGGCAAGCGGAACGCCACGTCGTAACTGGACAAGTCGGTGGCCCACAGGAAACTGGCTTGCCGAAACTCAATACTGGCCGGGAAAAACCGGTAGAGCGCAAACCAGATGGGCATTTGCAAGAGCATGGGCAGACAGCCACCGAGCGGGTTCACCTTGTACTCCGAGTACATTTTCATGGTCTCCATGCTCATGGCCTGCTGGTCGTCGCCGATCTTCTTTTTCAGCGCGTCCAAGCGGGGTTTTAGGGCCGCCATTTTGGCTTGGCCGTGCACCATTTTGTAAGTGAGCGGGTACACCATCAGTTTCACGATTAGCGTGAGCATCAGGATGATGATGCCCTGGTTGCCGATGAAGCGCGAAAGAAAATCGAGAATGGGGTGGATGGCCCAGCGGTTGATGGCTCCGAATATGCTGGCTCCGAAGGGGATCACGTCCTCCAAATTGACCCCGAAACCCTTCAGCCGATTGAACTCGTTGGGGCCGGTGTAGAGTGTCATCTTGGCCGGGCCGTTGTCGAAGGGTATGGTGGCGAAGCTGCGCAACTGCTTCAAGTCGGGGTCGGCACTGGTGTACACTTTGGTCTCGGCCGTGAAGTCTCGGAAAGCGAAGTTGTTGGCTACCAGCGAAGTATTGAAAAACTGATTGCTGTGCGAAAACCACGTCACAGGCTTTTCGCCAAGGCTTTCCGAGTCGTCGTCCCGGCAGTCGCAGTAGTCCGCCGACCCGTCCACCGGTTTGTAATACACCGATGACATCGTGCGCTCGTAGTCCTGGTTTTTCTCCAACTTGTCCAAGTAGTTCGTCCAAGAGAGCCGCGCCGAATTTTGCGCCAGCACCGTGTTGAGGCCGTTGCCGCCCACCTGGTAGTCCAAGTGGTAGCCATCGGCGGCCAACGTGTAGGTCTGCTCGAAGTAGCGGCCCTGCCCAGCGTCGGCCCGGAAGGTGAGGCTGTTGCCATTTTTAGAGACCGAAAAATACAAGTCGCCAGTGTTGACCTTGCCGTTCACCACACCGTTCACAGCCAGTTCGTAGCCAAACTGGTCTTTCTCATCTTCTAGCAAGCGCACGGGGCCTTTCTGCTCGTTGCCGGCGGTGTCGGTGTTGATGCGGGCAAATTTTTTCAGAAAAACCTCCTTGATGCGCCCGCCCTTGCTGCTGAACGTGATGCGCACCAAGTCGTTTTCGAGGGTCTCAAACTGCTCCTGGCCTTTGCTGGCTGCGACAAATGGGCCGAACTGAGCGATCAGGACTGCGCTGTTGGCTGAGTCGGAAGCGGGTGTAGCCGGAGTGGGGAGAGCCGGTGCAGGAGTGGTAGCAGCCGGTTGGTTTTCAGGC
>JAYSUY010000460.1:0-1733 GCA_043718855.1 Saprospiraceae bacterium
AGGGTTGAGGGTTGAGGGTTGAGATTCTCGTCCGCGCCTTTGTTTTTGGCCATAACCTCTGTTGAAGGCGAAAAGGTCAAGGAGAATGAAGGCGGCTGAGCAGATTGAATTGTTGTTTTAGGCTCGCCGTTCAGGTTGAACAGGAGCAGCAGGGCTGAAAAAGTCGCGCTGTTGAGCATAGAGAGTAGCATGGTGGGTGACGTTGATTGGTGAAGTGTCCGGGAAGGCTGTGCTGGCGAGATACTCCCGGAACAGCCTTCCGAGATACTTACGAGGTAACGGCGTGATTGGCTTTTTCTTTCCTGCTCAACCCTCTGGGCTTACCAAGTGTTTTACTGCCGACACTTTTCTACCTGCTCATGGACATCTCCACACCCGCCCACATTCGGCTCCTCATCGATACTTTTTACGCCAAAGTACAGGCCGACGACGTGATCGGCTACATTTTCAACGACATAGCCCAAGTAGATTGGCCGCACCACCTCCCGGTGATGTACGCATTTTGGGAATTTATGCTGCTCGGGTCACCCGACGCTTACCGGGGCAACCCGATGCAAAAACACGCCGACCTGCACCGCCGCCATCCGCTCCAACCTGCGCATTTCGACCGTTGGGTGCTGCTTTTTCAGGCTGCTGTGGACGAACTTTTTGAGGGGCCAACGGCAGATAGTGCCAAGTTTCGGGCCTACTCCATTGCAGAAACCTGGAAGCCAAAGTTCGCTGGGTGGTGATTGGTGGACTCGTGAATAGTGATTGGTGGAGCGGCGACTAGCAAAAACAACAGAACCTGCTATTCTGCTGGCTAACTTTGCGCCATTTGATCATCAACCAATTACCATACCACCAGTCACCAGTCCACCAGTCACTACAACATGGGATTCCGCTCTTTTCTCGTCCGCCCCTTTGCCCACAGCATCGCCCGATCGATAGACCGCTGGTCAGCCGATGCAGTGCGCTGTCAAGAAAAAATCTTTCAGCAATTAGTGGCCTCCGCACGCGACACGGCCTTCGGGCGCGACCACCATTTTGCTGAAATACGCAGCTACGAAGACTTCAAACAAGCCGTGCCGGTGCGCGACTACGAAGACTTGAAGGCCTACATCGAGCGCGTGAAACACGGCGAACGCGACATCCTGTGGCCAGGCCAACCCGCCTATTTCGCCAAAACCAGCGGCACCACCTCCGGGGTGAAGTACATCCCGATGAGCCGCGAAAGCACCCCGCTCCACTTTGGTACAGCCCGCAACGCCGTGTTCAACTACTTCGCCCGCACGGGTCGGGGCCAGTGGCTGGATGGCAAAATGATTTTCCTCTCCGGAAGCCCCGAACTCGAGGAAGTGGTCGGCATCCCCACCGGTCGGCTCAGCGGCATCAGCAACCACCTCGTGCCGTCGTGGCTGCGCACCAATCAGTTGCCCTCGTGGCGCACCAACTGCATCGACGACTGGGAAGAAAAATTAGAACGCATTGTGGATGAAACAGTTAACTCCGATATGCGCTTGATTTCGGGCATCCCACCCTGGGTGCAGATGTACTACGAGCGGCTGCTGGAGCGCACAGGCAAACGCACCGTGCGCGAGATTTTCCCCAATTTTTCGGTGTTCGTGTACGGCGGTGTGAACTTCGAGCCGTACCGCGCCAAACTCGAATCGCTGGTGGGCGGCCCGGTGGACAACATCGAAACCTACCCCGCTTCGGAGGGCTTCATCGCGTTTCAAGACATCTTCCAACCC
>JAYSUY010000047.1:0-2432 GCA_043718855.1 Saprospiraceae bacterium
CCATCTCGACCCGCAGCGGTTCGCAGCGGTGGCCGATGGCCACGTTAGGATCGGGCGTAGCGATGAGCCAGTTGGGGCACACGTCGCGGGTGGCGGAGAGGAAATGCCCAGCCAGTTGGTTGAGCACCGCGCCCTTGTGGGGGATGGGGCGGGGCAACACGTGGTCGAATGCCGAGATGCGGTCGCTGGCCACCATCACCAAGCGGTCGCCGAGGGTATACACGTCGCGGACTTTGCCGCGATAAAAGGCCGTTTGGCCGGGAAGTTGGAAATGAGTTGCTTGCAGTGCCATGAGGGGGGCGAAGGTAAGAAACTGTTTTAAAACAGTTTCTCAGCAGAGGAGCCGCTTACCCGCAGCCTAGTGGTCAATTTAGGCTCTTGTAAGCGACAACAATAGGACACGGTAGGCTGGGCAACCGCTTTTAAACTACAAACCCCGCCTGCCCCAAATCTTCCCAAAAACCCGGGTACGACTTCGCTACCACCGCCGGATGCTCGATTTCGATAGGCCAGAAAAAAGCCAACGGCGCGAACGCCATCGCCATGCGGTGGTCGCCATAGGTAGCGAACTGAGGCGGCATGCTGGGCTGCTCAGCGCGGCCTTCGATGGAGTAAAAAACTTTGTCAGGTGCTTTTTTGGAAAAATGCCGCGGCAACTTGGTGAACGACACACCCACTTTTGCCAGTTCAGTTTTCAGCGCAGCGATGCGGTCGGTTTCCTTGATGGAGAGCGTTTCGAGGCCCGAAAAAAGCCCAGAAACACCCAATCCCGCACAGACCACCGCCAGCGTCTGCGCGATGTCGGGGCATTCCAGAAAATCTTGCTCAAATACCCGCTTCACCGCCGCCTCACTTTTCGTGAGTCGGATGCCTGTTTCCTCAAATTCTGTATCTATACCGAAGCCCCGCATCATGTTGGACAGTACCGCGTCACCCTGCCAACTGTCGGCAAAAAGCCCACCGAGCCGCAGGTCCAAGTCATCGCTGAACACTGCCATCGCGTACCAGTACGAAGCCGCCGACCAGTCGGCCTCCACCCTAAACAGACGAGGCTGGTAGCCGCCCGGCTCCACCACGATGCGCTCGCCCTGCCAGGCTGCGGCTACCCCAAAATATCGCATCAGCCGGAGCGTCATCTCCAAGTATGGGCGCGACACCAAGTTGCCCTCAGGTACCAACTCCAGTCCGCCGGGCAGGTAGGGGCCGATGAGCAACAGGGCCGACAAGAACTGGCTGCTCGTGTCGGCAGGGATGTGGACAGTGGCCCGCCCGCCCGATGCATTGGCCTGCATTTCGCCGATTTGGAGTGGCGGATAGCCCTCTTTTTCCAAAAACTGGATGTCGGCACCCAGTTCGCGGAGTGCCTGCACGAGTGGGCCGATGGGCCGCTCGCGCATCCGGGCCGAGCCGGTGAGTACTTGAGTGCCGGGCCGACAAGCGAGGTAAGCCGTCATAAATCGGAACGTGGTACCCGCGTCGCCAGCGTCATAGGGGATGTCGTCTGGTTGCGTGAGCAGGTGGACCAAAGTCACCGTGTCCTTCGAGGTGCTGAGTCCTGAAAGCCAGCCAGTTGGGTTGGCCCCAGCCAGCGCCATCGCAATCAGGGCACGGTTGCTGATGCTTTTGGAGCCGTCGAGCGCGATGTCAGCGCGTAGGCTGCGGTTGGGTTTGGAGAGGTGGAGGAGGTGCATAGCAGGAAATATTGAGCGGCAATAATGGGACGCGGATTTGACGGATTTGACGGATAAAAACAGATTTTATAGGACTTTGGCAAAACCCCGAAGGGGTTGAACGTGAATAGACCCGGATGCAATCCGGGTTTTATGAATAGATGTGGAAGCAACCCTGACGGGGTTGAACTTAGCGTGATGTGCACCTAAAACATTTACGTTCAACCCCTTCAGGGTTGTATGAAACACACCGCACAATTTCCCCGGATTGCATCCGGGGCTATTCATGTTCAACCCCTTCGGGGTTTTGCGAAAGTCCTATTTCAGGGAAAATCCGTGCAAATCTGTTCCATCCGTCAAATCCGCGTCCCATTGCTACCAAGTGTGTAGGGTAAATCAAAGCCAATTCGACACTGGCTGGCCTTCGTGTTCAAAAAAGCGCAGTTCCATCTGTTGCCCATCGAACACCGCGTAGGAGTTGTAGTGCATCCACTCGCCGAGGTTGATGTAGCGGCTGCGCTGGTTGCTCAGTTGCCAATCAATGGGCAGGTGTCGGTGGCCGAACACGAAGTAGTCGGGGGCAGTGCCGCGCTCGATTTTTCGTTCGCAGTATTGCAGCAGCCACTCGCGGTCGCCGCCCATCCAAGCACGTTCGGCGGGCGGGGTGGCTTGGCGGCTTTTTTGGGAAAAAAAATGCGCCAGCCCGGTACCCCAGTCGGGGTGCAGCCAGCCGAACAGCCACTGGCTCAGCGGATGTACGAA
>JAYSUY010000461.1:0-1731 GCA_043718855.1 Saprospiraceae bacterium
GGATCAACTCCTTCGCTTGGTCGAAGCCAGGCCCTACCTATGTGATGAGCGTCTTGCCCGCTATCTTGTTTTATGTGCTGGTACTCATGGCATTGTGGCCAGATATCCCGTTCCAAGGTAAAGTATTGGAAGTGTTTTCGATCTCCGCTACACTCTTGTTGGCACGGTGGTTTTGGCTAAAATGGCCCAAGTGGAAAATTGGACTGTGGTGGACACTCGGTGCGCTGCTGGCCAACATGGCCCTGTGCTGGGTACTCATCACCAAGGTTTTTGCCTCGCTCCGAACCAGCGAATTTTGGAATTACCACTACATAGGTCTGCTGTTGGGCATCCAGATTGCCCTGACTGCCTGGCTCGCCCGCATACTTCATCAAGACCTCATGGAACAGCGGCAACGTTACCGCTGGGTTTACTTCGTGTACTTCTCCCTGACGGGAGGCTATGTGCTTGCACTGTTGTTTTTTTCAAATTTGGAAACCGTTTCGCCCATCTACATGCTGCTGTTGCTCAGCGCATTTTACCTGCTGGTGTCCAGTCTGCTCACGGCAGTTTACCGATTCATTATCCGATCGGGCGGTGGCAAGCGGCGCATTGGCTGGAAAACAGCGGCTTTTTTCGGCATCCTCATCGGCGGCCCGGTGGCCATGTGGCTGACTCGCCCGAACATCCACCTGGTGAACACCGTGTCGGCCACCATGCCGTTGGACAAGCGGCTGGACTTCGACCAGTGGTTTGACGTGTGGTGGAAAACGCAACACTTGGCCGACAGCATCTCGTCTGGCGACACCATCCCGATCTATCTCGTCGCCATACAAGGCGGCGGCAGCCGGGCCGGACTGTGGAGCAGCGAAATACTCAACCGCTTGGAAATCAGCAGTGAATACAATTTTCACCGCCACTGCTTGGCCATCACATCGGCCTCCGGCGGGTCGGCTGGCACAGGCGCGACGCTGGCACTGTGGCGTTTTGCGCAGGATTCGGCAGCCATGCTCCGCCGCTGGCCCTGGGAAAGCAACGACCCCAGTCGGCTGTACAACGACTTCAACGGGGGTATGTTCCAGCGCAATTACCTCAGCGGCCAGTTCTACGACATCTTCATCAAAGACGCTTTCGCCATCGGGCGCAAAGGCCACGACCGCAACTACCGCCACCAGCGCGACGAGGCACTGGGCTTCGCCGCTGGGCTGCGCAAGGCCATGTTTGGGCTGCCCATCCGGGAGTACGACAGCCTGCACTACCGGCTCAGCGATTTCCACATCGGTCAGCGGTTGAGTGGGTTCAGTTATCAGGGCGATGCCGAGCGGCTACCAGTGGAGAACGGCTGGAGCGTACCGAATTACCCCTTCATGCCCTACCTGAGTTACTGGTACGATGAGCAGGGCCAGCCCCGCCCAGGGCTACCGCTCTACTTCCCCATCACTTGCAACCTGCACAACGGGCGCAGCGGATTCCCCAGCCCGCTCGACATGGGGGCAGACAGCGATATTTTCACCAATGCCATTGATATTCTGGATGTTGTGGAAAAAATGAAGGCTCCCGACCAGCCCGAAAAACAAACGCTGGCGATGGTGACGGCCACCAACCTGAGTCAACTTTTTCCACTCATCAACACCTTTACGCGCATCGAAGGATCAGGCAACTACGTGGATGGCGGGATGTTCGAGAACATGGGCCTAACCGTGCTGATGGAAATGTACCGCCGCACCGACAGCCTGATCCAGCACGGGGCTT
>JAYSUY010000462.1:0-13830 GCA_043718855.1 Saprospiraceae bacterium
TGTGGCACACCTCGAAGGTGTGCCACGACTCGTGTCGTTTCTCCCCTCCTTCGGAGGGGCAGGGGGAGGCTTTTAAAATTCAATGCGATACATCAAGTCCGGGAAAAAACCAATCTGGTACGTTTTGCCCACCTCGTTGCGCACCACATTGTACTGCACCGCGAAGATGTTCTGGTTGTTCGTCACGTTCTGGAAGTCGAGGAAAAACGTCTGCGAGAGTTTGCGCTTCGCGCTGTTGAGGCGCATCCCGATTTTGAAGTCCCAGCGGAAGTAGTCGTCCAGACGTTGGCTAAATGCTTGATTTTCAATCAAAATTTCGCGTCCGGCAGCCTTGCTTGCTGCCAAATCCACCGGAGTGTAGGGTCGGCCACCAGCGGTCGTCACCTTCGTATCCAGCGTCAGGAAGCGGCGGCCAGAGCCGCCGAGTTTGAATTCTTTGCCTGCCAAAACGTTCGCTACATAGCCGCCGTCGAAAGCCGTGCTGCGCTCGATGCCATCCGAGCCTTTGTACTTTGAGTCGAATACGCTCACTGTCACGAGGCTGTACCAGCCCTGGCTAAAAAACTTTTCCACCGTCAGTTCTGCGCCCACGTTGGTGCCCGTGCCCTCGTTCACGAGGTTGTTTTTTTCGGGAAAAACGAAGTCCGCGCCAGCATTCAGCAGCGCAAAACTGCTGCGGGTAGATTCCACTGGCACGTCGCTTAGGAGTTGGTAGTACGTCTCTGCTTTCACGCGCCAAGAAGCGGCAGGTTTGAAATCCCAGCCCAGCACGAAGTGCTGGTTGCGGGTGAAACCGAGGTCGGTGTTGGTTTCCCGGAAACTGCCGTCGGCCTGCCGCTCGCGGAACAGGAACACGGGTAGCGGCTGGGTCTGGTGGTGCAGGCCATAGCCGAGGTTGAGGGTAGATTTTGGCGAAAACTGCCAGTTGACGGCCACACGTGGCTCCACCGCCACGTCCTCGGTTTTGTCAAAATACAGGCCGTGCAAGCCCACATTCAGGGTGAGCCGCTCGGCCACGCGCCACTGGGTTTGGGCAAAAGCCTCGGCTTGGTTGAACGAGCCATCGAAGTCGCGCTGCGTGAACAGGTCTGGCTGGCCGTCGCCGTCGTAATCCGGTATGCCCACGCGGGTCTCCACACGGGTGTCGAGGTTTTGGTTTTGCAGCAAAATGCCCGTGCGCAACGTGAGGCGGTTCGTGATTTTGTTGTTGTAGTAAGACGAGAGGCGCAGGGTATTGCTGGCATCCAGCACGTCGTTGGTTTGCAGGAGGCTGCCCTGCCCGTCGGTCATCTCCAAATCCTCGGTTTCGTAGGAGTTGCCGGAGTGCGACGCGCTCAGCACCGTGCGGATGTACGAGTGGTCGTTGAGCAGCAGGTTGTGTTTCACCCCAAGTACCCCAAACTTGGAGATGTTGTAGGCGTTCTCGTCGGGGTTGGCGAACAGGTCGGTCGTGTCAATTTCGGCCCCCAGAAAATCAATGTTGCTGTGACCGCCGATGCCGAAAATGCTGAACTTGCCAGCCTTCGTGTTGCCGAAGTCCACGTTGAAAGTCAGGTCTTTGTATTTCGGCGTAGCCGAAGTACCCACGTTGAGGCCGGCAGCCGAGGCGACTTCCACAAACGAGTGGCGGTAGGCCACCACGAAGGAGCCTTTGCCCTTGTTGATGGGGCCTTCCATCGCGCCTTCAAAGCCAGTGAACGCGCCCAATTGGCCCATGAATTCGAAGCGGTCGCGGTTGCCGGTGCGCAGGTTGATGTCGAACACACCCGCTGTTGCGTTGCCGTACTCGGCTGGGAAAGCCGAGGTCAGGAAGTCCGAGTTGCCGATCATGTTCGGGTTTAGCGCCGAGACGGGGCCACCCGTAGTGCCGAGTGTAGAGTAGTGGTTAGGGCTGGGCATCGGTATGCCTTCGAGCCGCCAGAGTACCCCAGTGGGCGCATTGCCCCGGATAATGATGTCGTTGCGGGCATCGTTGCTGGCAGCCACACCAGCGAAGTTGGCGACCAAGCGGCCCACGTCGTTGCGACCGCCGGAGTAGCGGCTCACTTCTTCGGTGTTAAACTGGCGAGCGGAAATCGTCGCCATTTCATTGGTTGGCTTGTCCTTGTTGGTCTTGGCCGTGATCACCACCTCGCTCATCGAAGTGAAGGACTCTTCCAATTTTAGGGTCAGCAGTACCTCCTTCCCGGCAGTGACGAGTACGTTGGGGATGGTCTGGCTTTCGTAGCCGAGGTAGGTGATGCGCAGGGTTTGGCGGCCTACTGGGACGTTTTTTAGGGTAAAATCACCGTCTACGCCTGTCGTAGCGCCGATGACTGGCTCGATGTTGAGCACTTGGACGGTGGCCCCGATGAGGGGTGTTTCAGCTTGCTTGTCCAGCACGGTGCCGCGCAGGGTGCTGGTTTGGGCGGCAAGGAATAGGGGGAAAAGGAGGAGGGATAAGGGTAGCAGGAAAAGTGTTTTTGCTTTCATAACTTCATTTTTATTTGAATGATGGCTCAAAAGTGGGGGCGGTGCGGCTGCGGCGAAAGCGGAAAGCCGTGATCCAACAGGCCAGCAGGATGAACCGCAGAAAACAGGGGGTGAGTTGTTGGTGTGTGGGAGTTGTTTTTCACCTTTGCTGCTCACACCACCCAAACTTATGGACAAGAAAAAACTCATTCAGACCGCCCAGCACTACCTGCGCGGCGAAGACATCCCCCTCAAAGAAGTGCGCGACTGCGCCAACAAACTGTACGACGCACGTATGTTCAACTACGCCCGTCGCCTGTACGCACGGCTCTGCCGGGCCAATTCCAGCGATGAAAAACTGCGCCAGCGCTGGGCCATTTCCACCTACAAGGACGACGACCAGCCGGGCGAGACGCGCCTCGACGAGGCCGCTGAAATCTTGTTCAGCCACTACGGCTACAGCCCTGCCGACATCAAGTTGTGCGAGGTGGTGGGCATATTAGGCTCTATTTTTAGGCAAAAATGGCGCTTGGACAACCAAGAATCCTGGCTCAAAACCTCCCTCCGCTACTACAACCGGGGCCACCAACTGTGGCAAGAGGCTTGGGAAAAAGAGATGCCGGCCATCAAAAAATACTTGGCGGGCCAAGGGGGCAAGCCCGAACTCAGCAAAAACTTCCGCGACCAGGGCTACTGCCCCATCAACTCGGCCTACATCTGCGACACGTTGGCCGCCCGCCTCCGGGAATCTGGCGGAAACGACCCCGTGCTGGCCGAGCAGAGCCAGATGTTCCGCAAAAAAGCAAAGGAAATACGCAGTATGCTGGTGGACTACTGTGTGGCTGTCGAGCCGTTTTTTCAAAAAGAATGGGAGGAGGAGCGGGCAAAGCCAGACTACGACCCCCACTCCGCCACCAAATCGCCCTACTGGTTTTATGCGACCTGGGCCGAAGCCCTGCTCGGCATGGGGCCAGGAGGCTGCGCTGAGGCAGTGGAAAAAATGAAGGAGGCGGTGCAGCACTCCGTGCCCAACAGTTGGCACCGCGACAGCACTGGGCAGCAGGTAGCCAACTGGATCGCGGAGGAGCATTTCGACAAGCCCATCGCGCAGGGCTACGCCGACGAAGGTGGCAACTACCGCCAACACGCCGCCGAAGTGCTGAGCGTCGCGCTTGGCACCAAACAGCACGGCTCGCGCAGCCGACGGGTGGGCCTTGCCCTCTCCGGCGGCGGCTTCCGGGCCTCGCTCTTCCACGTCGGCGTACTCGCCCGGCTGGCCGAGCAGAACCTGCTGCGCGACGTGGAAGTTATCTCCTGCGTGTCGGGCGGCTCCATCATCGGAGCGTATTACTACCTGAAAATCCGCGAGTTGTACCAGAGCAAGACCGACAGCGAAATCGATCAAGGAGACTATGTCGAGGTGGTGCGCCAAATCCAGGACGAGTTCCTCGCCTACATCAACACCGACTTGCGCAGCAACCTCTTCCGCAACATCCGGGACAACTTGCGCATGGCCCTTTTCCCCGACTACTCCCGCACCTCGCGCCTCGCCGATCTCTACGAAAAACGCCTGTACGCCAAAGTGCTGGCCAAAGACAAGTCCTCCTGCGACCCGCACATCTACATGAGCGACCTGCTCATACGCCCCAAAGGTGACAACGGCGAGCTGATGAACGTGTCGCCTAAGCGCGACAACTGGAAGCGCCGCAACAAGGTGCCTATGCTCGTGCTCAACGCCACCACCCTCAACACAGGCCACTGCTGGCAATTCACCGCCACCTGGATGGGCGAGCCGCCCGGATACATCAACAGCGAGACCGATGCCATGCCCACCCTCCGCCGGATGTACTACGACGGCGAAGCCCCAGCCCCGCACAACAAAATCCGGCTCGCCACAGCCGTCGGCGCCTCCTCCTGTGTGCCGGGCCTGTTCAAGCCCGTCGAACTCCGCGACCTCTACCGGCTGGACGACGGCACCTCCATTGACGTGCAACTCGTGGACGGCGGCGTGTACGACAACCAGGGCATCAACACCCTCCTCGAGCAGGAGTGCAACCTCGTCATTGTCAGCGATGCCGCCGGCCAGATGGCCTCGGTGAACGACCCCAAAGCGAGCGTCGTCAACGTGGGCGGGCGCACCAACGCCATTCTCCAGGAGCGCGTGCGGGCCAGCCAACTCGACGACCTTCAGGCCCGCTACGGTTCCAAACTCCTGAAAGGCTACCTCCTCATGCACCTCACCAAAGGGCTGCCCTCCGAGGCTGTCAACTGGAGGCTCTGCGACGACCCCTACGAGTCCAACGTCGCCGAAGGCGAACAGAACGGCAACGATGTGCTCACTCCCTACGGCATCCGCAAGAACATCCAGACCGCGCTCGCCCGCATCCGCACCGACCTCGACGCCTTCCACGAGCAGGAGGCCTACATGCTCATGTACAGCGGCTACTTGATGACCGACTACGAACTTCAAGAAGGCGACGGGAGCGGCGAACGCACCGAAGCAGAGAAAAAAGCGGCAAAAGAAGGCAAAGAAACCGACCCGAGGGCCAGCATGGCCTTCCCGTCAGGACTTGACGAACCGACGACCCCCAAGCCGGAGTGGGCTTTCTTCCGCATCCGCCCTCAGCACGACGACCCTGCCGAAAGTGAAAAACTACGCCGTCTGCTGATCGTGTCGGCAGAGACCGTCAAGATCCACCGCGTGTCCTCAGTGGCGCAGTCGTTGCTGGCTGCCGCAGCACTGGCCCTCGGCGGCTGGCTGCTGTACGCGCTCTTCGCCTGGCGGCCAGGCTGGGCTGGGCTACAGGCCCTCACCATCGGCATCGGCGCGCTGGCCCTGTTCGGTTTCTTGTACCGGCTGCTCGTGAAGCAGTGGCGGTTCAATCCGCTCACTGCCATGCTGCGCCTAGTGCTGGGCATCCTGCTCAGCCCGCTCACGATATTGCTGGCTGGTGCTATCAACGCTGAGTACCTGAGGGCGGGGCGGGTGAAACGAAAAGCGGAGTAGGGCGGTTGGCCGTTAGCCATTGGCTGTTGGCACTGGTTGGTAGGCCAACGGCTAACGGCCAGTAGCCAACAGCCTGCTTGGTCGCCCCCCAGCCCCTCTCGGTCAGGCTCTGCCCACATTTCCTCCGTAATTTTTTCAGTGCCTTGCCGGAATTGCTCCACTTTTGTCCCGGCCCGCACGAAGGGCCTTCCAGTCAAAACATCATTCATCAAAAATCGGAATCCACACCATGTCAAGGCTCACGACATTTTCTCGACTGCTCCTCACGCTGGCCATCGTTGCCGGGGTTTACTTCGCGGTCACCAAGTTTTTGCCCAATTTCCAAAAATCGGGGGACACCGCCGCTGCGCCCACCGAGCAGCCCGCTACTGACGCAGGCAACCCAAGCGGCGACGCTGGCAGCACCTCGGGCAGCAAATCCGAAACTTGGGGCAAACCCTCTACCTCTGGATCAACGGCAGCCACCTATACCCCGCAGCCGTTCAACTTTACCGCACCTTCGGCTGCTAACGGCAAACTGAAGGGTGTAGTGGAACTCGGCGCGACGGGTTTCAACTCCTTCATCGTCCGCATCGATGCGCAAAAGAATTATCAACTTGAAAAAGCCGAGTTCGGTGCGAGCCTCGTGTACGAAAAACTCGCCACCGACGACGACATCAAGAGCGGCCTCAAACGCTACATCGCCGATATGTTGGGCTTCGGCGTAGGCTCCAAAGACATCCACTTCGTGGTCAGTTCTGGAGCCAAAAAAGTGGAAACCACCCAAAAAATCACCGCCGAACTCAAAAAGATGGGCTACTTCGTCAACGAAGTGACTCCGCAGCAGGAAGCCCAATTAGCCCTGAAAGCCTCCCTCCCAAAAGCCTATTCCAATCGCGGCTTCGTGGTGGACATCGGCTCGGGCAACACCAAAATATCGTGGCTGCCCGGCGGCGCACTGGAAGGCCCAGGTGCCAAATATTTCCAGAACAACCAGAGCGACGGCGACGTGTACCAGCAGACGAAGGCACTTGCCAGCCAAGTACCCAGCAACCTGCGCGGCACCTGCTTCATCATCGGCGGTGTGCCCTACGAACTCGCCAAGCAGACCCGAAACGGCAAGGAACGCTACACCGTGCTGAAAGCCCCCAGCAGCTATACGGCTGACGGTGCGAAGCAAAAAGCCGGCCTCAACATCCTCTCGGCCATCGCCGACGCGACGGGCTGCAAGCAGTTTGTGTTCGACTGGGACGCGAACTTTACCATTGGTTTTTTGCTGGGGATTTGAGGTAACTGTACCCCGGAACTCTGTTTTGGGCGGTTTTGGTTGGCTTAAAAAAGGTGCCCCCTGTACGAGTTGCACTCGTACAGGGGGCTTTTTTATGACTCCTCACTTCTCACTACTGCCCCACCGGCCCCGCCGCTTTCAGGTTTTTATCCAAAAACGTCAGCACCGCGCTGTACCCCTTGATTTCATTTTCTTTTTTAACAAAGCCGTGCCCCTCGTCGGGGAAGATGACGTACTCCACTGGCACGTTGTTCTTTTTCACGGCGGCCACGATTTCGTCCGATTCGACTTGCAGTACACGCGGATCATTGGCCCCTTGCAGCACCATCACCGGGTTTTTGACGTGCTGGGCATGGAACAGCGGCGAGATGCGGTGCAGCCGCACCGAGTCGGCGGTGGTCGGGTCGCCCAGTTCGGCGTACAGCGCCTTGCGGAACGACTCCCAGTACGGCGGCACCGAGCGCAGGGTGCGCAGCCAGTTGGTGACGCCGAACAGGTTGACACCTACTTTGAACTCGTCGGGTGTGAAAGTCATGGCAGCCATCGTCATGTAGCCGCCGTAGGAGCCGCCGATGATGCCGATTTTCTCAGCATCCACATAATCAAGCGTTTGCAGGTGCTTTTTGCCGTAGATGCAGTCCTGCAAGTCCTTCTCGCCGTGATTGCGGTCGTCCATTTTGTAAAACGATTTGCCATAGCCGCTGCTGCCCCGGTTGTTCACCATCAGCACCGCGTAGCCGTGATTCACCAAGTATTGAACGAAAGCCGAGTAGCCAACCCGCGATTGCCCCCCGGGGCCGCCGTGTACCCACACCAGCGCGGGGACTTTTTTGGCCGCCGAAGCATTGAGCGGCTTGTAGTAAATGGCCGGGATGTCCAACCCGTCGAAGGATTTATAGCGCACCACCGTAGCAGCCGCGAGGTCCTCGGGGTTTATTTCGGGGTTGAGGTTGGTGGTGAGGCGTTTGAGTTCCTTCGTATCGAAGTTGTAGGCGTACAGGTCGTTGGGCGACTTGGAAGTGCCGACGGTGAGGCGCATCATTTTTTCGCTGGTTGAGATGTTCACCGCCGCCACGTCGCCGTCGGGGATCGCCGGGAAAGCCACGTCTTTGCCCGCTGCGTCGCGCACGAGGAGTTTGTTCTTGCCGTCCTCGTTGATGCCGATGACTTGGTACTTGCCGTTCTCCGACTGGTAACTGTACATCACGTCCCAGTTGGTTTCATAGGCCGTTTTGCGTTCGCCGGAGGCGAGGTCGTACTGCACCAAGTAGGCAAATTCTTTCCCCACATCGGTGGTATAGAAAAAGGTTTTGCCGTCGGCACTGAACCCTGAGGTGCCGTAACTACCGGGCTGTGCAGGGTCAGAAATTTCGGTCAACTTCTTGGTTGTCAGGTTGTACAGAAAAAGTTGATTCTCGCTCGTGGTAACCGATTTGCCGAGTGCCAGCCATCCGCCATCCCGCGATACGGCATCGGTGTTGTAGCCGTCTTTGTTCTCATACACGAGTGCGGCTTTCCAGGTACCCACCTCCATGCGGTAGAGGTCGAAGAAGCGTTCGTCGCGCTTGTTGGAGGTGTAGAAGAAGGCTTTTTTGTCCTTGGTCCAGTCTGAGAACCCGGCTTTTTCTTTCGGAGCCGGAGTGAGGTCTTGACTCGTGCCGTCGGCTTTGAGCAGGTAGATGTGGTCGATCTCGTTGCCGCCTTTGTCCGCCGAGTACAGCACCTCGCCGCTGCCGGGCACATAGTCAATGGCGAAGTTGGACTCGGTGGTGGAGTTGGTGAGCATCTTTTTGGAGCCGTCGGCGATGGTGATTTCGGCCAAGTTGAAGATGCCCGTCTCGTTGGTGTGTACCAGCAGCCGCTGCTCGTCGGGTGAGAAGATGCCCGCGCCGGTGGACTTGGTTTTGTAAAACTGTTCGATGGTGTAGGATTTCACCTCGCGGGGCAGGGCGGCGGGTTTGTCTTGCTTGCAGGCAACGAAGCCAACGAACAACAGGGCGGTCAGGGCGACCGGGAGAAGGTGTTTCATAGCGTGGATGTTGAAAATGTGATGGTTAGATAATCGGGGCTGAAAGTAGCGCGAGCGGCGAGCGGGGGTGGGGAAAATTAGACCAGTACGTTGGGAAGGCGGGCCAAGTAGTGGGTGTCAGGCCGCCGCTGCCGCTGCGCTCCAAGTTTCTGGGTCACGATGAAGCGCATTATAAGGCAGATGCTGCGTGTGTCGCGAGATGCAAACAATCACTACTTTTGCATCAAAATTCAGCGAAAATGAAGAAGGCACAACACCTATCTGAGATTGATGCGGCGGTAAATAAATTCATCCCGGTCACACCGGAACACCCCTTCTACGTCAACTTTGAAAACGTTAGAGGCGATTTTCAGGAGCGCGAAGTCATGCGCATCCTGAATGTGGAGCGAGTAGATGGTCAGTATGTGTACAATGCGCAGTCCAACCGAAGCAACAAGACTTTGCTGTTCCTTGCTGGGATGAAGGGTTCCGGCAAGACTTCAGAACTAGCCAAGTATGCCAAATCACTGGATTCGCAAGCCTGCTTTTTGGTCATCACTTGCAATGTGGATGAGGAAATGGACATGGACAACATTCAGTACATGGACATTCTCATTTTTCAATTGGAGAAACTGCTGCTGCGTGCCGCAGCGATAGACCTCCGGTTGGACGACTCTATTTTGGAATCCTTGAACAAGTGGTTTCAAGAGCGCGTCAAAGAAATCAACCGTAGCCTGACGGCCAACGGCTCCCTCGAAATAGAAACAGGTATCGGCGCGGACGAGCAGCCTTTTTCCGTAAGTGGCATACTGGGAAAACTGCTTGGCATCACCGCCAAACTGAAGGCAGAACTGGGCGGCAGTCACGAACGGGCCGAAAGCGTCCGCGAAACCTTTCGCCGCAGATTCAGCGATTTTTCCACCAAGTTCAACGCTTTCATCGAACAGGCCAACGAACAACTGCGCCGCGAAAAAAAGGCGCAGGAGATACTGTTCATCGTGGACGGTCTGGAAAAAACCTTCAGCGTCGAAACCCGCCGCCGCATCATCATGGAGGAGTCCAACCGCTTGCGGCAAATCCATGCAAACACCATTTTCACCCTCCCGATTGAGTTGATGAAGGAAAAACAGCGCATCCGCCAGTTTGCCGAAATCATCAATTTTCCCTTCGTCAAACTGTTTCAGCGCGACCAAAGCGAAGTGCCCGAGGCATTCAAGTGCTTTGAGGAGTTTGTGGATAAGCGCATTGATGCCCAGCTGTTCGACGACAGGCAAACCGTTCGCTTGGCCATTCGATACAGCGGAGGGTCGCCTCGCCAACTGCTGCGCATCATTGAGCGGGCACTGTGGCAACGCCAAGACGAACAGACCCAAATCACCCGCGAGAATGTGCAAACGGCCATCGAAAAAATCGGCAACGACTACGTTCAATACCTACAGCCCGCCGATTGGGCCGCTCTGAAAGCGCTTAAAGCAGACCTTGACCGGGGCAACCCCATCGGTTTTGACGATGTGATGCAGGGCTTGCTGGAAATGGAAATTGTGTTTGAGTACAACGATGGCACCTTCAAACGGGTGAACCCGCTGGTGGAAAAATCCAAACTTTACCTTCACCATGTTGCACCTGCTGCATGAGAATCGCATTTGAAACCGAATTTGGCGATGCTCTTCGCGAGCTCAGCAACGCCCTGAAAGGAAAGGGGTTCCGGTTCGTACTGGTCGGTCACAACCACCGCAGCATTTACACGGATACCAAAGCATGGGTGGAACGCCGCTTTCCATCCCGCCCCTGCCTCGAACTGCCCCTTTTTGGCAAAGACTACCGCGCTATATCCGATGCGCTCAACTCGTTTCAACAGGGCATCGTCCTAATGCCCGACTTCGACTGGCTTTTCCGGCCAGAGAACACCGCACTCCTCGTGGCCTTCAACCAGCGCCGCGACTACTTCACCCAGCGCGACTTCGCTTTCCTCTGCTTCGTCCAGCCCAGCAACTTTCCCCTCATTGCCAAAAAACTGCCCGATTGGTGGTCGGGTCGCTCGCTGGAACTGCACTTCCAGCGCGATGTCGCTGAAAACACGCTCGAATTCATCCAGCAGCAGCCAGAATCCAGTTCGCTGGGCGGCGAGACGCTGCAAGAAAAAGAAGCGGAATTGGCTCTATTGTTCAGGCAGTTGGAGGTGGCTGACCGGGAAAATAAGGGGTTGTTGCTCAGTCTGCATCATCAAATATCTGTCATCCTTTTCGGGCTTGCCCGATGGGAAGAAGCCCAAAGGCATTTGGACACCATGCTGTCATTGAGCCGGGAACTGAATGACCAAGAGAACGAGGGCATGGCGCTGAACAACCTCAGCCAAGTATTCAAAGTCAAGGGTGATTATGACACAGCCTTGCGGTATTTGGAGCAAAGTTTGAAAATCACGCAGGACGAAGGAAACCGCATAGGCGAGGGAAGGGTGTTGAACAACATCAGCCAGATTCATTCGAGCAAAGGCGACTACGAAGCGGCAGCACAGTACTTGGAGCAAAGTTTTAAAATCACACAAGAAATCGGCGACCGGCAGGGCGAGGGAAGGGCACTAAACAACATTGGCCTGATTTACTCTGCCAATGGCGACTACGATAAGGCTTTGCCGTATTTGGAGCGAAGTTTAAGAATCGCTCAAACTATTGGTGACTGGGCGGGCGCGGGAGGCACGCTGAATAACATTGCCCAGATTCATTTAGCCAAAGGCGGTTACGATACAGCCTTACAGTACTTGGAGCAAGGTTTGAAAATCCAGCAAACCACCGGTGACCGAAAGGGGGAAGGCACGACGCGAAACAACATCAGCCAAGTTTACGATGCCAAAGGTGACTACGACACTGCCTTGCAATACTTGGGGCAAAGTCTGGAAATCCGGCAGGCCATCGGCGACACCTCTGGGTTGGCCGAAAACTTGCACAACATGGGCGCGATGCTTTTTGAACAAAACCGCCTCGAAGAAGCCGTACCGCTGCTTCTGCAAGCCCATCAGATTTTTGAAAAAATCGGCTCTCCAAACGTGCAAGAGTCAACAAAGTACCTCAACCTTATCTACCAGCAAATCGGAGAGGCGCGGTTCAAAGAGTTGGCAGCTGGCAAATGAGCGTCAGGCTGCCGCTGCCGTACCCGGCAGCGTGATGCCCAGTTTCCGCGTCACCACATCCAGCATCATCGGGCGGATGTCGTCCATTTGTTTCACTTGCTCGTAGGGCAGCCGGATGGTATAATAAGTGGTGCCTTTTTTCTTCCAGGTGTCCTCTTTGCGGATGTTCTCATTGGCACAAATGAACACGATCACCACGTCCATGTCAATGTGGGCAAGTTGCTGCATGACGTAGTGGCTGTCTATTTTTCTGAAAACGTCGTCGTCGGAAATGCTGGTGATGAAAATCATGTCGTCGCTGATTGTGGTGACAAAAGTAGAGAAGCCTTAGCGCGTTTGCAAATTTCCAGGCGGCAGCAACAACTTCAGAGAATCTGGGCGAGCCAAGTTTTCGGGCAGCAGCGGGTAGTAGAACAATTTCCTTTTTTCCTCGATCAGGCACTCCGCATAATCACCCCTAAATTGGGTGTTGTAAGCCAATCTGCGGAGCCTCAAATACTCAAGAGAGTAACGCGACTTCTCCCCTTGGTCGGTCACGCCGTATTTCCAGACCTCATACTGGTTCAGAAACACCAACCCCGTGATGCAGTGCAGACACTCGTAGTACCCCGGCACATCCGCCACCAGCGCATACTGCTCCGCGTTTTCCACCGCGTTTTTTTGTTTCTCAAAAGCCGCCTGTCGCTTGGGTTTTAGTCGAAAAGAACCGTCAACCCATTCCACCACATCGGCCCATTGGAGGGCCATGACTAGGAGCAGCGTGGTGCCACCCAGTACCTTCCATGCCCGCCAGCGGTCGGGCCGGAGCGGATTGGGGCCTTTCGGGTCAGACGAAAAGTGTTGAATATCAGGTGGTTCGAGGGTAGTCAGCGGGGTGTCGTCGTCTTCGTACATGGCTGGTGTCCGCTTGGGTGTGCGGATTTGGCGGCAAAAGTGCAGAAAACTCCATAAAGTGCAGAACTTCGCCCGCCAAGCAGCAGGCCGGAGCCGGCTGCCGTTACCACCACACTTTTCACCAACCATCAGTTATGACAAAAACGATTCTCCCTGCCGCCTTGCTCTGCCTGAGCATGGCTGCCACTGCGCAAACCCATTTCGCGCCGCCCGCCACGCCTGCCCGCCCAGTAGTGGACACCCTGCACGGGGTGCTGCTCACCGACGACTACCGCTGGCTCGAAGACAAAACCGACCCGAAGGTGATTGACTGGACGCAGCGCCAGCACGACTACGGAGTGGAGTTTTTGAAAAAAACACAACGGCCACACCCGATGCTGCGCGACGAAGTCGCGGCGTTCATTGACCTCGATTTTGAAGGCCCGCTGCGCAAGGAAGGCAAGCGCGTTTTCCAGAACATCAAGAAGAAAGGCGACAAGCAAAACAAGGTCTACACCCTCCTGAACGGCCAGAAGGTGCTCATCTGGGACCCGGTGCGCTTGGACACATCGGGCAGCACCTCCACCCAAGGTTTTTCCTACACCTACGACGGCGAACGGGCTGCCGTGAGTGTGCAAAAAAGTGGCGCGGAAATCTCCACGACCTACATCATCGACACCCGCACAGGCAAAATCCAGCATGGGCCGTACGAGAATGTGGGCAGTTTCCAGTGGACGAAAGACCAGCAGCATGCTTACTTCACCATCCGAGGCAAAGAGCAGATAGACAATCAGTTGCCACTTAAAACCTACTGGTGGAAGGTGGGAGACCCCATCGAAAAAGCCACTTTCATCGGCACCACGAGCGATGCCAAAAACAGTTTTTACTTCTACGACAACCGCTACAGCGACGTGAGTTTTTCGGGTGAAGGCGACTTCTACTCCAACAACTGCTACATGCACCAGACGGGCAGTTTCGACAAGGGCCAACTCATCTACGAGAGCAAAAAATCGGCGGCTTACCCGGAAGCCATCGGCGACAAACTCTACATTTTCACCAACGACAACGCGCCCAATTTCAAACTGATGCTGGGCGAC
>JAYSUY010000463.1:0-13795 GCA_043718855.1 Saprospiraceae bacterium
GTGTAGATGTCTTCGCTTCGCTGCGACATGACAAGTTCACTTTTTTAAAGTAACAAAGTAGAATTAGCATGAAGGTCTATGGCCATCAGAGATGGTCGGTGGTATCGGCGGTGTCCGTTTTTTTCGGTGTTCCAAATTGTCCCAGTGAGTAACCTGATTTTATAAAATATGAAGACACCCCTGCTCCACTCGCTTCGCTCGGCATTTCGCTTAGCCCAAATGGCCCAGTCTCAGCCCGACAAAACGCTGGACGACTTGCTGGTCGAACAAGAAAAATACGCCACTTCGAGGCGTAAATTCCTGAAAACCAGCGCACAGGCTGGTCTGATACTGAGCATGGGCGGCGGCACCGCTGCTTTCGACTGGCTTGGCGCAGGGGGCAAGCCCCCTGCCAGCGTCGCCATCGTGGGCGGGGGCATGAGCGGGCTGAGCGCGGCGTACTACCTGCGCCGCAAGGGCGTGAAGGCCACCGTTTTTGAAGGCGACAAACGCGCCGGCGGGCGCATCAAGAGCGGGCTAATGTTTGGCAGCGGCAGCCTGACCACAGAAATCGGCGCTGAATTCATTGACACGGTACACTCCGACATGTTGTGGTTTACGCGGGCCTTGGGCTTTCAGGACAAACTGATCGACGTGGAGCAGGACAAGTTTGGGATACGCGACGCTTTTTTCCTCGAAAACCAGCACCACAACCTACGGGATGTGGTGGCGGAGTTGGGAGCGGCCTACCCGCGCATTTTGGCCGACCAAAAAAACATGGAGCGCCGCCAAGCGGCGGCCTTCGACCGTATCTCGATGGGTGAGTACATCGACGGGCTGCCGGTGAGCGGGTGGGTGAAAAAAATGCTGCATGTGGCTTACATCGGTGAAAATGGCTTGGAAACGGGCGAGCAGAGCGCCGCCAACCTGCTGGACATTTTTGAAATCCGCAACGAAAACTTTTACCCCTTCGGCAGCAGCGACGAGCGCTTCAAGGTCATCGGCGGCAACGAGCAGATACCACAAGGCTTGGCCAAAATGCTCGCGGAGCAGATGCGATACGAACACCGGCTGGTCAGTTTGCGCGAAAACAGCAACCGCAGCCTGACGCTGGTTTTTTCCGAAAACGGCACCACGCGAGAGGCGACTTTCGATCTCGTGATCCTCACGCTACCGTTCACGGTGCTGCGCGAGGTGGATGTGCAGATGGAACTTCCATTGCTCAAACAGCAAGTAATCAAGGAGTTGGGCTATGGCACCAACAGCAAGTTCATCGTGGAAACGCGCGAACGTACTTGGCGGCAGCGGGGCTATCGGGGTTTTTTGTTCAACGAGCAAATCCACAACGGCTGGGACGCTTCGCAGATGCAGCAGGGCAACGAGGGCGTGGGGGCGTTCACTTGTTTTTTGGGCGGGGAGCGAGGTCGCACGGCGACTCGCGGTACAGAGCAAGAATTGTCGGCTCAACTCATGCCCCAGTTAGAGGGCGCATTTCCGGGTTCGCAGACCAGCCTGACGGGTAAAACCGAACTGGCGCACTGGCCGGGCAACCCCTTCGTTCGGGGCAGTTACTCCTGTTTCCGCCCCGGTCAGGTGGGCCGCTTCGAAGGTGCGGCGGCGGCTCCGGTGCGCAGGTTGTATTTCGCTGGCGAGCATTGCAGTTCGGAGTATTGGGGCTTTATGAACGGGGCTGCCGAGACGGGCCGCAAAGTGGCGGAACAGGTGCTGAAGCGGATGCGGGTGCGATAGGAACAGGAGCCGCGCAGTTTTCACAAGCCATTCCCGATAGATGTGGAGTAGGGGAAATAAGGAACGGGTGAATATTCAGATGCTGCCGTTTCGCCACAAGATTTTGCAGGATTATTTTGCGGGTCTGGCGGCCAAGTGAGGCAGTGCCACTGGGAAGTTTTACCCAGTCAGCCCCCCGGCTGTTGCATTTGATCCTTGAATCTGCGAGTTCATTTTGCACCGTAGTGGTGGCATACCACCACTTGAACAAAAACAAAACGTGCTCTTGCACAAGAGAAAAATACCATGCCGCCCTTTTGGATACTCCTCGCCCTCCTCAGCTTCCTCGCCGCCTGCGCCCACCCTTCCCCCCGCCACCTCATCCCCGCTTTCTACCACTGGCGCACCACCCTCTCTCTCTCGCCTGACGAGCGCGCATACTTGGATTCGCTGGGCTGTAAAAAACTCTATGTCAAGGTATTGGATATTGGCCGAGACCCGACGACGGGGCGCATCGTGCCGTATTCCCGCTTGGACGTGCGTGATACCGCTGGGCTGGCTGGGCTGAGCGTGGTGCCGACGGTTTTTATCACCAACGAGGTGTTTCGGGGCTTCACCCCCGGCCCCTCTCCAAAAGGAGAGAGGAGAAGCGACATAGACCAAGTCGTGGAACAAGTCGTGTCTCCCCTCTCCTTTTGGAGAGGGGCCGGGGGTGAGGCTTTTCCCCTCCCGTCGGGATCGGCGCCCGCCCTGCAAATCGACTGCGACTGGACCCCCTCTACCCGCGCGGCCTATTTCTCCTTCCTGAAAAAAATCCGCGCCGCCCTCCCGCCGGGTACCCAACTGAGCGCGACCGTGCGGCTGCACCAGTACAAATTTCCGCAGGAAACCGGCGTGCCGCCGGTGGATCGGGGCATGCTGATGCTGTACAACACCGGCGACATCGACGATCCTGGGCCGCGCAACTCGATTTTTGACCCCGAAGATGCCCGCAAGTATGTGGCGGGCGCGCCCGACCACTACCCGCTGCCCTTGGATGTGGCTCTGCCGCTGTTCTCCTGGACATTAGTGTTCCGCGACGAGGCACTGTGGAAGATCATCCCAGAGTTTCCGGTGGAAGACCTGCGCGACACCGCTCGTTTTGGGCAAATGGCCGTTGACTTTTCCCACGCGCTGCCGCTCTGGAAAGTCCGCAAAGGCACATTTGTCGGCGGCCACTACCTTCGCCCCGGCGATGTGCTGCGCCGGGAAAGCATTTCGCCCGACCTGCTCCGCCAAGCCGCCCAACTCGCCGCCCACTTGGATTTGGCCGACGATGCGACGGTGGCTTTTTTTCACCTGGATTCGGCCATCCTGCGGCGGTATCCGATTCAACTGATTGATTCTGTATGGAAAACGATACAAACTGGAAATCTCAAAAAATAGGCCTTTGGCTTCTGCTCCTGCTCACCTGCGGGCTGTCCGTTTCGTTCTTTCCAACCTCCAACCCCCAGCCCGAAGAGGGTCAAACTTCAAACTTCAAACTTCAAACTTCTTTACCCGCCGAAGCCTCGGCGAAGGCGGGCCAACCCTCCTTCTGCTCCCCCGATGCCCAGCCCTTCTACGGTTACACCTTCCTGCACCCCGAAATCGTCAACAAAAACTCCGCCTACGCGCCATTTTTCCTCCGCTGGGACGACTACTACCAACGGTTTTACTACAACCGCGACATCCAGAAACAGGAGAACATCGGAGAGTGGATCGAGCGATTTTGTAACCAAGCCCTGCCCGCAGAGGTAGAAAAAGTGGTGTACAAATCCGACATCAGCACCCTCGTAGGGCTGCGCAACTGCGCCGAAGACCGAGGCCAGAAACGCGCGCTGCCCTACGCCCTCGGTGGCAATACTTTCGCTGAAATGATCGCTGCCAACGGCTGCACCGAAGTGGTGGACTACCTCATGTTTGCCCGAAAATGCGAACCCTACGTGCTGGCACCCAACACGACGGGCTGGACGCAGGACGACCGCGACCCCGAAGCCATGCAGTCGCTCATCGGCGAAGGCCAGAGCCGTTTTTTGGAAACCCAATCGCACTTCCTGCGCCTCCGCTACGCCTACCAGATCATCCGCTTGGCCCACTACCAGCGCGACTGGCAGCAGACGCTGAATTTGTACAACTTCCTGATACCCAAGATAGATCGCCGAAAACAGAGCATTATTTTTTACTGGACTTTGGCCCATGTGGCCGGGGCCATGCAACAGTTGGGCAAATACCCAGAGGCCGCCTACCGCTTCTCGCTCGTGTTCCGGCAGTGCGCCTCCAAGCGCACCCAAGCCTACCGCAGTTTCCTGATTCGCAACGACGCGGACTGGGAAAAAACCCTCCGCCTCTGCCAATCCGATGCCGAACGCGCCACGCTCTACGTGCTACGAGCGGGCGGAGCACACACGCACCTCGTGAGCGATATGACGACCATCTATCGCCTCGATCCGACCCACCCGCAACTTGACTTGCTGTTAGTGAGCGAGGTGCAGGAGTTAGAGAAAGTATTCCTCCGCACCCGTGTCACCGATAAAAAGCGAGGCCAAGCGGAGGGGGCCATCCAGCGGGAAAAAGCGGCGCAGCACCTGCTGGATTTGCAGAAATTTGTGACCCAAGTGCTGCAAGACGGCGAAACACCCAACCCCAACCTCTGGCGCAGCATCGGCGGCTACCTGCTGGTGCTGGCTGGCGACCACTACGGTGCCGAAAAAAACTTTGACCGGGTGGAAAGTATGCTTGACGACGACTTGGAGTACGACCAAGAATTGCTCCGTCAGATCGAAGTGTGGCGCGTGTTGCTGCGAATTCTCGGCCTCAACCCCGCGCTGGCTTATGTGGACGACGAGGTGTTCAACATACGCCGCCTTCAGGTATTTCAGCAGCAGCCCAACTTCGAGCCGTTTTTACAAGATTGGCTGTCAGAGGCTTACGCCCAGAGCAAGAATCCTGGCAAGGCCATACTCGCTGCATACTCACCCAACGCGTTGGGCTACAACCCCCGCATGGAGGTACTTGACGACCTGCTGCGGGCGGCCAACAGCGACAACCCAGAGTTTCTGGAACAGGCGATGCAGATCGACACCAATCCCAACCGCATCCGCGCTTTTTTATTAGAAATAAAAGGCGCGGCACTGCTGGCCGAAGGGCAGCCCGAAGCGGCACTGGCCGTGATGCGCACCATCGCGCCCATCGAGCAGGAGCGGATGCGGCGGTTCGATCTGTTCAAAGAGTTTTTTGGAGAAAAAGTGAACCGCATCATTGTGCGCCCCGACACCCTGCAAGGCAACCGCCTCGACATTGCCCGCAGGCTGCTGGACTTCCAGTTTCGCGCCAAAGCCGCTGAAGCGGTGGACGCATCGGAAGCCGCTTGGTACAACTACCTGCTGGGTCTCGGTTACTACAACATGAGTTATTTCGGTCACGAGTGGGAGGTGGCCGATTATTACCGGAGCGGCTACAACTGGCAGCGGCTGGCTCAAGGGCCAGTGTTTCCACTGCGCGGCTCGCCTGATGGCAACCGGGAAAACACAGATGTAGGCGTTGCGCTGGGTTATTTTGAAAAAGCCCTGCATTTGGCCCAAACCCCCGAAATGGCCGCTCGCGCCGCCTTCATGGCCGCTCGCTGTCAGCAAAAACAGTATTTTGTCAGCAAAGACTGTCGCTACCGACCGGGCAGTAAACTGATGCCGACCCTGCCGGAGGAGTACATGACCCACTACCGGACGCTGAACGGGCGCTACACGAACACGGAGTTTTACAAGCAGGTGGTGAAGGAGTGCAAGTGGCTGGGGGCGTATGGGAGGTGAGGGCGAAAACCTTGAATCCGCCTGCCGCCAAAAAAAATTTACAAAAAAATGTTTGACAAAAGCACTCTTCACGGTACTTTCGCAGACTATAAATGGCATTTATGCAAAGCACCCTCTTTGATATTCAACAAGTTGTAGGAAAATCTGCCCCCAAGCAAGGGCGAGATGTACCCGGCAGGTCAGGGGCAAGAGAAGCCGTCAGCCGTTATTCAGGCTTGAAACAGCAACTTGACCGAGACAAAATATTCAACGGCAATTGGTTTGAAGTAGATACCTCATCGGTGTCTGAGGTTCAGAGTGAATGCTTTTTTGCAGACCTATTTTCCGGGGCCGGCGGCATCTCCACAGGGGCAAAAATGGCTGGCCTGAAAAAAATTGCCAGCGTCGAAATCGACCCTGATGCTTCCAATACCATCCGCAAGAACTTCCCAGAGAGTGTTCACTTTGAGATGCCCATTGAGCAATTGAGCGAACAGGTCTTGGACGAACATCTTAGAGGAAGAAGGCCCAACGTCATTTTTGGCGGGCCGCCCTGTCAGGGGTTTTCAGTAGCGGGGCTTCGCAACCCCGATGACCCGCGCAACAAACTCTTCCACGAGTACATTCGGATTGTCAAGCATTTACAACCTGAATTTGTGGTGCTGGAAAACGTACCGGGCATCCTGACCATGGAAAAGGGGCGGGTTTATCAGGAGATCATCCGACAATTTGCCGAAGTAGGCTACCCCGATATGAGCGTTCGGATTCTGGAATCCGCCACTTTTGGGGTGCCACAGCTGCGCACGCGTGCCATTTTTGTGGGCAATCGTTTGGGGATGAAAAACCCATACCCAAAGGAGATTTTCAGCCGAAAAAACTACAGGACCATCGAAAGCGCGATCGAAGATTTGAAATCTGTCCCCCGCTTTGGGGTCTCGAACCACGAATGGACGCAGCACGCTCCAGAATTTGAGGAGCGTATCTCGTTCGTGCCACCCGGTGGTTCACTCTACGAAACTTTTAGGGACGCTTTCAAACGCCAGTACAAGGGAGTGCCTTCAATGACGGTCAAGGAAAATCATGGGGGCTGCCACATTCATTATGAACTGAATCGGGTGCTTTCTGCCCGTGAGATGGCCCGCTTGCAGACCTTCCCTGACGATTTTGTATTTACTGGAAGATTCAAGAGGGTGTACTGGCAGGTGGGAAACGCAGTGCCTTGCCTAATGGCAAAGCACATCGCGCTGGCCGTCAAGTCGGCTTTTTTGCAGACGGGTTCTGAATCAACTCGTTGAGCGACGTGCGCCACTCAGCGATATCGTACCAGCCACAACCCACGCATCCCCGCTCAGCATTTTTTCCAATTTTGGGGACATCAGCAGGCCAGTTTTCTCCCCCTTCGTAGAAAAAGCGAATGCCGAACAGTGTGCCGCGCTTACCCGTCTGAAAGCATTGGCGGCACACCTCGCGTTTTTGCTGGTTGCGCTGATTGTCAAGCAGTTGAAATTTTCTTTGAATTTCTTCCTCCGGCATATCGTTGGGGTTTTCGGCCTTCGTTTCTGCGTCCCAGCGGATTTCGGGAAATTTGTGGTCGGGTATCAACGCCTTGCTGTTGCTGCTGCCCAACTCATAAATGTTGAGGTGCTTTAAGGCCCGAAGCGCCTTCTTTTTGAAGGCTGAGGAGAAGTTTTCGTACCCTGTTTCTGCTGCTCTGGGCAAAGGTACGAGCAACCGAAAAGTCTGCCGCCCGACCCGTTTGGTCGCAATGGTGTATCCCAACTCTTTAATGTCCTGAATCCTTCGCTGCGGGTTGTTGTTGGGCGGGAAAGCATTTGTCCACTCCATCTTCGCCAGTTCGTCAAAAAACGGCTTGGTCACATCACGTCTTTGCATCTCGCTGGCCCACCATCTCTTTTCTGCTGCTATCCATTCACTGATTTTTTCTGGAAAAAACAGCCGCTCAATGCTTTGAAGGTAAGCCGCCAACTCTGCTTCCGTTTCGATGAACAGCCCCGCCCGTCGATAATGGAACGGCACATAGCCCTTCCATGAGTAGGTCAGAAACTCCACCTCAACATACGACTCGGAGGCTTTGCCATGCTCCACAATTTCGGACACCGCGATGCCGCTGCCTTCCAAAAGGCTTCTAACTTTTTGTAAATCAATGGGCATCATGCTGAAAGGTTATTGAACAGTTCACTCATAGAAGTTTCCAAAGCCTGAGCAATTTTGAAAATATTGGACAGCGTAAGGTTCTTTTCCCCCCTCTCGATCATGCCGATGTAGGTACGGTGAAGCCCCGCCTTCTCAGCAAGTTCTTCTTGCGAAAGCCCTTTTGCCTTTCGTGCGTTTCGGACGATCTCGCCGAAAGAGACCAGAATTTCTAATTTTGCGGGCATACTATGAGTAGCGCAAAACTATTTCAAGGTTTCGGCCCCCACCACATACTATCATTAGCATTTTGATCATCTCAACAAACCTATCAATCACCATACCATGACCTTCTCCTCCAAACTCATCGAAAAAGCCGTCGAAGCCTTCGCATCGCTCCCGGGCATCGGGCGCAAAACGGCGTTGCGCTTGGTGCTGCACCTGCTCAAGCAGGACAAAAGTGCTACCGAGCAGTTCACCGCTGCATTGTCTGCTATGCGCGAGGGGATACGGGAGTGCAACTTGTGTCACAACTTGGCCGACGGCGAAAGGTGCCACATCTGCACGGATGCACGGCGCGATCGCTCATTAGTGTGTGTAGTGGAGACGGTGCGCGACCTGATGGCCATCGAAGATACGAGTCAGTACCGGGGGCTGTACCATGTGCTGGGTGGCATCATTTCCCCTATCGAGGGCATCGGGCCAAGCGATTTGAACATCGACTCGCTGGTGCAGCGGGCACAAACGGGCGAGCTCCGCGAAATTATCATGGCCATCAGCCCAACCATCGAGGGGGAGACCACGATCTACTACCTTTCAAAGAAATTGCAGCCGCTGGGTGTGCGGGTGAGCGCGATTGCACGGGGCGTATCGTTCGGAGGCGATTTGGAATATGCCGACGAACTGACGCTGGGCCGCTCCATCGTGGCCCGAATGCCTTATGAAGCGAAATAGACGCACTACCTTTGCCCGTCCAAAACACCGCCACACGCAGTAGCAAGTCTTATGAAACAGTCCACCATCCAGAACCCGGTGTCGGTACACGGCGTAGGGTTGCACACGGGCAAAAACGTCACCCTGACCTTCAAACCTGCTGCCCCCAATCACGGGTTTCGTTTCCAGCGGGTGGATCTGCCCGACCAGCCGGTGATACCTGCCGATGTGAAGCTGGTAATTTCTACCAACCGCAGCACGACGCTCAAAAGTGGTGAGGCCCAGGTCTCTACTGTCGAACACGTGCTTTCTGCACTCACAGGACTTCATTACGACAATGTATTGCTTGAAATAGACGGTCCCGAGATGCCGATCATGGACGGCACGTCCATGCCTTTTGTGAACGCACTGCTCAGCGCTGGACGAGAATTATCGGATGTGGACCGCGACTATTTCGTTGTTACAGAGCCGATTGCTTACAAAGACGAAGTGACGGGCACCGAATTACTGGCCTTGCCCGCCGATCAGTTTGAAGCGACGGTGATGATTGATTTCAACTCTCTGGTGCTGGGTCAACAGTTTGCTTCGCTGTCTAGTTTGGACGATTATGTGGAGGCCATCGCGCCTTGCCGCACCTTCGTTTTTTTGCATGAATTGGAAAAACTGCTCGACATGGGCCTCAGCAAAGGTGGCGACCTGAACAACGCCATCGTGATTGCCGACCGTAAAATGGAGCAGGATGAGTTGGATGCGCTTTCCCAAAAAATGGGCAAGCCGGGCGGCGTACAAGTGAATGAAGCAGGTGTGCTGAACACCGTTAAACTGCATTTCCCCAACGAGCCTGCCCGCCACAAACTGCTTGACGTGATCGGCGACTTGGCCTTGATCGGCAAGCCCATTAAGGGGAAAATTGTGGCAACTAAGCCTGGCCACACAGCCAACATAGAGTTTGCCAAACTCCTGAAAAAACACTTAATGGAGAAGCGCCGTCTCATCGGCATACCCAAATACGATCCCGAGAAGGAGCCAGTACTGGACATACATGGGGTTAGTGCTCGCTTACCGCATCGCTACCCATTCCTGATGGTGGATAAGATCATCGAAATCAGTGCAAACCACGTAGTTGGGATAAAAAATGTGACGATGAACGAAGCCCTTTTTCAGGGTCACTTCCCAGGCAATCCCATATTCCCGGGTGTGCTACAAATTGAAGCACTAGCACAGACTGGCGGCATTTTGGCGCTCCACAACGTGCCAGACCCAGGCAATTGGGACACCTATTTCCTCAAAATAGACAATGCCAAGTTCAAAGCCAAAGTCCTTCCGGGCGATACCTTGATCCTGAAGATGGAATTATTGGAACCTATTCGGCGCGGCATTGTACACATGCAAGGCACAGCCTATGTGGGCAGCAAGATCGTCAGCGAAGGCGAACTGACTGCTCAAATAGTGCGTCGTGCTGCCAAAGAAGCCTAAGGAACGGGTGGATAATAACTTGTGAATTTGATGTGATTCCTTTTCACTCAGACAGGCTATCTTTTTGTGCTAATAGTAGGGCTATTTAATCAAAAAGATAGGGTGTATGGGTGAAAAAGAATCACATCAAATTCACAAGTTATTGTCCACCCGTTCCTAACAGGAAATTATCAAACGGACTCCCTACTGTACACTATGGATTATTTAACCGGCTTGCACGCGATACACCCCAATGCGAAAATTGGCAAGAACGTCACCATTGGCCCGTTCACGCTTATTGAGGAGGATGTCGTCATCGGTGACGACTGTTGGATTGGTTCAAACGTGTGCATCCTCAATGGTGCCCGCATCGGCCATAATTGCCAGATTTTTCCCGGTGCGGTCATCAGTGCGATTCCGCAAGACCTGAAGTATAAAGGCGAGCGCACTACCCTCGAAATTGGCAATTATGTGACTATACGCGAGTGTTGTACGCTCAATCGCGGAACCATCAACGAAAAAGTAAACGCCGACGGGCGCACGACCATCGGCGATCACTGTCTGCTCATGGCCTACGTCCACATCGCCCACGACTGCCATGTGGCCGAGCGCTGTGTGCTGGCCAACAACGTGACCTTGGCAGGTCACATTGACATCGGTCGCCATGCTACACTGGGCGGGTTGGTGGCTGTACACCAGTTTGTACGCATTGGCGAGCATGCTATGGTAGGCGGTGGCTCGCTTGTTCGCAAGGATGTGCCGCCCTTCGTCACCGCCGCTCGCGAGCCGCTTTCCTACGCAGGCATCAACTCCACGGGCTTGAACCGCCGGGGCTTCAGCAAAGATGAGATGCACCACATTGAGGACATCTACCGTATCCTGTTTGTGCGAGGGCTAAATGTGCCTAAAGCCTTGATAACCATTGAAAAAGAAGTAAAAAAAACCCAACATCGCGACCGGATACTGGATTTCGTGCGCGGCGCAAAACGCGGGCTGATGAAAGGTTTTCGGACAAAAAACTGAGGGTGAAAAGCAAAAGGTAAAGGGCAAACCGCAAAACTTAAAATACAAAACCATAAAGGCGCGGCAACCCATAAGCTCCATTCTACCGAAAGTTGATGTACCCCACTGGGTTCACCGCCCTGCCCCTATACCAAAGTTCGAAGTGCAGGTGCGGGCCAGTACTCTGCTCGCCAGTGTTGCCGATGATGGCAATTGCCTCCCCCGCTTTTACTGGGCTTCCCTCTTTTTTGAGCAGCACCGAGTTGTGCTTATACATGGTCACCACATTGTTGGGGTGCTGGATCGCTATACTGTAGCCCGTCTCTACGGTGTAGCCCGATGAGATCACCATACCAGCCGCAGCGGCTTTTACCGCAGTGTTTTTGGCAGCGCCTACGTCCACGCCGTAGTGTTCTTTTTTGAGGTCAAAAGCCGAGGTAATTTCGCCCGATACCGGCGGCATGAATGACAGCTGCTCCAGTGGAGTCTCTCTTGCGCCGACAGAGGTGACATTTGCTGATGCTGTAGCAGGCGAAAGGTCGTTGGTGAAGGTTCCGCTGGCCACTTGGGAGCGTAGTTGCTCATCTTCCGGGATACGTTCTACATCTTTGGGCAGTGTATCGGCTTGGTCGGCGGGCTGACCTTGCTTTTCAGCAGCGTCCCGGCTCATGTCTGCTAAGTCACCATTGAGCAACTTACGAAAGTTCTCGTTGTAGCGGCGATGAGCCTCGATTTCATATTCTAGACTGCCTACTTTGCTGGTTAGTTCTGCAATTTCCGCATCGCGTTGGAAGTCCCCATAGCCAGGGATGTAGCGTTTGATAGGGGTCCAAACAATAGCCAAGGTGACCAAAATAGCCGTGCCAACTACCAGTGAACTGATCCCCACATAGACGCTCAGGGGCGTGAGCCGCAGCGACATGACCTCCTCGAAGGTATCGGCATTCATGATGACGAGGCGGTACTTGTCGCGCAGCTTCTCCATGAGGCTGCGGTTGTCGTCACTTTGTCGGCTGAAGAAACTGCCCAGTTTTTTGAAAAAGCCGAAGTATTTTTTCATGTTTCGTTGTCCGTTGTAGCAAAGGTCGCTCAAAAACGGCAAATCTGGCATCTTGTTGAGGGTGCAAGAACAAAGCCCCTCAGGTGTTGGCTGTAAGCCTGATTCGTGAGCAGCCATTTTCTTTCAAAAAACCGCCCGCAAAATGTTGATGCTTTCAAATAGGCGGGGCTATCTTTGCCGCCTCTTTGACGGGGGATTAGCTCAGCTGGCTAGAGCGCTTGCATGGCATGCAAGAGGTCACCGGTTCGACTCCGGTATTCTCCACTTAATTGTAAAAGCCTGATAGTTTTGTCATTGCGACAACTATCGGGCTTTTTTATTTTTCACCTAATTTTTCTGGTGTACGCAGGGTGTACGCAAATGAGTCTGGCTACAGCAACGTGCTGGTGTGCTTGCGGCACTAATCTTCATATCGGCCTAGTCCGCTGTTTAAAAAATCTTGCAGCAAGGCCGCCAAATGAGATGGAGTCAGTACCCGAACGCTGGCCCCGAAAGAAGCCAAGATGTTGACTAAGTAGTCGGTATTAACGCGGGTAATGGGTTAGCGCAAGTGATTGGTTATCAGGTTTATTGACCGGGCGGCTTCAAGTTTTCCGGTCAATAGACTATTGATTTTCAAGGCCTTCTGATTTCAACCCATTTTTCGCATAAGTTATCAAATCTTGTCTGGTCTTTGCCCGGTACTTTATTTTTCCAACTTCCTTACTCCAAACTGAACAAGGGTTGCGACTTTCGGCAGTGTCGGTACTTTCGGTTTTCCATTCTCGCCAGTGCGTAACATGAGTTAATTTAGGTTATCTCGCAAAGGCGCAGAGTATTCAGAGTCAAAACTTTGCGACTCTGCCAGACATTTGTGTCGTGGTACTTAGCGTGCTAATTTTCAAAACGATGTGCGCATGGGTTTAGATTGACAGACCACTTAGCCTATTAGGGTGACACCCTTACTCTTCCGCCCTCCACCATCAAGTTGCAACCCCGCAGTTCTGCCGCATCGAGCCTGCCCAGCACCTCAAAACGCCCATCGGGGTACACTCTCCCCAAATCTTCGGTGGCGATGAAACTACAGGAGTCCACATTTGCCAAATCGATGATGTGCAACAGGCCCGTACGACCGGGTGCGACGGGGCAAAACGGGTCATTGATCTCTCGAGCCACCACCTGCATAGTGGCTGCGGGCGAAAACAGCGGGCCG
The DNA here is from genome assembly GCA_043718855.1 of Saprospiraceae bacterium. Classification (GTDB taxonomy): domain Bacteria; phylum Bacteroidota; class Bacteroidia; order Chitinophagales; family Saprospiraceae; genus M3007. The sequence goes on from JAYSUY010000463.1 coordinate 13,307, forward strand.
CCCACAGCGTAAGCTTGCGAGAGCAGTTCCGTCATGCCGTACTCCGAGTGGACGGCCTCCAAGCGGAAGGCATCGCGCAGGGTTTGGTGGAGTTCAGCGCGGGTGATTTCGCGGCGACGGCCTTTCATGCCGCCCGTTTCCATCACCACCACGCCCGATAAGTCCATCGGGTATTGCTCCGCGAAATCCAGCAGTGCGAAACTCACACCCAGCAATAAAGTTTTGGTATTCAGTTGTTTGCAGCGCATCAGCACCGAGCGCAACCGCTCCAAGTCGTGCAGAAAAAAGCCGCTGTCGGGGTGCTGTGAGCGGCGGATGAAGTCGTCGGCCATAGCCACGAGCGACGAGCCTTGCCGCTCTAAGTAAGCGGGCAGCAGGGCCAGCACACACCATTCGGAGGGGTCACCGTAGTGCTGCGCAAAGCCGCGCCGAGCATTTTGTAAGTAAAAATGAGTGTCGCGTACGGGGTGCTGTGAGGGTGTTTGCCCG
>JAYSUY010000464.1:0-13787 GCA_043718855.1 Saprospiraceae bacterium
CTTGTCATGTCGCAGCGCAGCGGAGACATCTACACAAACCAAGTTCCCCGCTATCTCTTGGCAATGGCTTCCCGATGGAGCTTGGTTTGTGTAGATGTCTCCGCTGCGCTGCGACATGACAAGGCAGGCAACTGTTACTTTATTTCAAAACTACCCCTAAATTATGGTCATTTGTACCCAAAACAAAGCCCATCTGCTGGCAGCACTGCCAGAAAACTGGATCAGAAAGTAGGATTCAAATGCTTCAATCCACTTGGCTCGGTGACATACCAAACTTGTCCTTGAACGCCCGCGAGAAATATTTTTCGCTCCCAAAACCCACCTTCGAGGCCACTTCGTACACCATGCCTTCCCGATTTTTGAGCATTGCCATGGCCCGGTCGAGCCGGTAGTCGCGCACAAAATCGGTCACGTTCTGGTCCGTGATGGCCTTCAATTTGCGGTGGAGCTGCACCCTGCTGATGAGCATTTTTTGGGCAAGTTCCTCTACACCGATGCTCTCGTCGGGCAAGTGCTGCTCCACCATGAAGGTGAAGCGGCGCAGGAACTCCCGGTCGGGCGCGGTCAAAAATGTTGCCTCGTCGTCAGCATTCGGGGTAAGGGCAGAAGCGGAAAGTTGACCATAGCGCAGACGGAGGCGGCGGCGCGTTTCCACCAAGTTGTCCATGCGGGCCAGCAGTTCGTCGGTGTTGAACGGCTTGGTGAGGTAGTCGTCGGCACCCGTGCGCAGGCCTTTGATTTTTGCATCGATCGCCGACTTGGCCGTGAGCAGAATGATGGGAATATGGGCGGTCAACTCGTTGTTTTTCAGTTCGTCGCACACCGCGTAACCGTCTTTCAGCGGCATCATCAGGTCGGAGATAACCAAGTCGGGCACCAACTCCAGTGCTTTCTGCACACCTTCCTCCCCGTTCGAGGCTTCCACTACCTGCCATGCGTGGGCAATGCACTGCTTGATAAAATCGCGCAGTTCGGCGTTGTCCTCCACCAGCAGTGCCACCGGACGCTCGGCAGTGCCGCGTGCCGCGTTTTTTAAAATAAAATCTGCTACCTCGGGCTGTCTTGTGTCAGCCACAGGTGCTGATTCGCTTGAGCCTTCGGCCATCGGCACACTAAACGTGAACACCGACCCTTTCCCTACTTCACTCTCCACCATAAGGCTGCCCTTCATCAGCTCGGCCAATTCTTTGCTCAGTGCCAGCCCAATACCCGTGCCTTCGCCTGCTCGGGTGTGCGAACCATCTACTTGGTAGAAACGGTCGAACACCTTGTCCAAGGCTTCGGGCGGAATGCCCATTCCGGTGTCGGCGACGCGGATTTCAACGCTGGAAGGGTTTTGAACCCTTCCAGCGTTCACGATTCTCAAGTCTACATTCACTTTCCCGCCTTCCGGCGTAAATTTCAAAGCATTGGAAATCAGGTTATTCAGCACCAATTCCACCTTGTTTGAGTCAAACAGGAATGGCGGGACATCGCCCGGCACTTGGAGGCTGAGGTGGATACCGCGCTGCTCGGCCAGCGGCAAAAATGAGCGGTACACCTCGCGGACGGTTTCCGTGACATCGGCCTGCCGAAGGTCAAGGCCCATACTGCCACTTTCCAACTTCGCCATGTCGAGCAATTGGCCCACCAGCGCCATCAGTCGGTGGCTGTTGTGCTCAATATGACGGGCATTTTCTTGGATTTCGGGGTCTTGAGTCTTGGCCAAAATGCGGCGAGCAGGTTCGAGCATCAGCGAGAGCGGGGTGCGGAACTCGTGGGTGATGTTGCTAAAAAAATTGGTTTTCATCTGTTCTACCGCCTTCACCCGCTCGGTCTCGCGGTGTTCGAAGGCCAGTTGTTCGCGCAGTTTCACCCGCCGAATCTGGAACTGGTAGGCTTGCCAACCCGCCCACAGCAACAGCAAAAAATAGAGCAGGTAGGCCAGGTTGGAGCGGTACCAGGGCGGGCTGACCACCACCACGATGGGGTACTCGGCTTCTTGCCAAGCGCCTTCGCCATTGCTGCCCTGCACCCGGAACGCATAGCGACCCGGCGCGAGGTGGGTAAAGTGGGCAAAGCGGGTGCCGCCCGTTTCCACCCAATCTGCGTCCAGCCCGACGAGGCGGTAGCGGTAGCGGTTTTGGGTCGGATCGGTGAAATCGAGCGCGGCAAATTCGAAGGAAAGGTTGTTCTGATCATAACTCAGGTGCATCTCGCGGAGACGCTCCAGGGGGGCATCCAGCAGTTGCTTGGGCACCATTTCGTGGTTGACTTCTATGCCGACCACAAACACGGGCGGCGGAGTGGTGTCAGAGCGCAGTTCCTCTGGGAAAAAATGGTTTAGGCCGTTTACGCCTCCAAAAAGCAACTCACCATTGGCGGATTTTGAAAAAGCCTGGGTGTTGAACTCGTTGTCCTGCAAGCCTTTGGCGGCAGTGAAGGTGGTAACCTCCCTCCAGCCCCCTCCAACGGAGGGGGAGATCGGGTCTCCCCCTCCGTTGGAGGGGGCTGGGGGGAGGTTGATTTTCACCAGCCCCCGGTTGGTGCTGCACCACAGGCTGACCGGGGTAGTGGCCGGATTTTCGTTGCCCGGCAGTATGCCATACACCACCATGTCGGGTAATCCATCGGCGGTGGTGAGGTGCCGCACTTGCCCGCTGCGAAGGTCGAGCCGATTGATGCCGCCGCCTTTGGTGCCTACCCAGAGCACATCGCTGGGGTACGCAGGATCGGGCAGCAGACAAGCAATGGAGCTGCTGTTCAGACCGTTCGGGTTTTTGGGATCGGCCTGAAGGAGTTGAAAATCAAAGAATTGGCCGTTGGGCACACACTTGACCAGCCCGCGCTGTGTACCCACCCACAGTACGCCGTCGCCGTCTTCCGCCAAAGCGAAGGCCCGCACACTGCTGGCATTTTCCCCAAAAAGAGCGGCATAGTCGAAATAATCGAAGCGGGTAGTCTGGGGATTGAAGCGAACCAACTGGCAGTTTGACCCCGTCATCCAGAGGTGGCCTACTTTGCTGCGCAAAATCCGGGCATAGACATAGGACGAAAAACGAAACGGGTATACCCGCGACACGCCACTTTTGGGGTCCTCGTACCAGAGTTCAGCCATGCCGTTTTCTTGGTCGCCCCTGCCGAGCAGCCAGATGGGGCCATCGGGCTGTATCCACATATCCAGCAGCCGTGTGGATTTTTCCGGGAAAGTACGCTCAGCACCGACCTTGCCGCTGACCGGGTCGTAGGGGAATATGGCGTTCACGATTTTACAAAAATACCTGCCCTCGGTGTCGCGCCACAACCCCCAGATGCTGGTTCCTGCGGCTCCGGTATGAAAAGCCTGCTTTCTGGGGTTGATTTTGCGTAGGCCGTAACCCTGTGTGCCAACCCAGAGGTTGCCGTTCCGGTCGGTCTCCGTCGTCGTAATGTCAGCATCTACCGACCAGTCGGGTTTTGAAAAATCCAGGTCTTCGCCCGGCGACAAGAGCCACAATTGTTTGTTGATGCCCACCCACGTCATGCCGTCGGCAGCACGTTTTACCATGAGCCACCTGACTTTCAGGCCCGGCGGGAAATCGAGCCAATTGGCCTGACCGTTTCGGATTCGGAGCAGCCGAGAGGAAAAAGTAAGCCAGCGTTCAATGGTTTTGTCGTCCGCTATGGGCTGAAGAAACGCCCGACCGAGTTCCACTCGATATATTTTTTTGTTGGAATAGACCAACAGGCCACCATCGGGGACTGCATCCACAGCAAGCAGAGATTCCTCATGGTCGGGGTCATTGGGCTGGGGCGATTCGAGGGAGAAGCGGCTGATCTGGGTCAGGTGGCTGAGGTCTTGTTCGGCGGGCAACTGCGCTGACCAAGCAGCAGGTATGGCGATTCGGATCACAACGCTGCTTTTTTGCAGCAGGTAAATGCTCCCGTCAGACGCTTCCCGGATGGCGTACACGTCAAACGAAGTGATTTGGCCACTGAGGCCAAAATCCAGCGCAAAATGGTGAAATCGTCCAGTGCGCCGGTCGTACAAATCCATCCCCTTGCTCTCAGTGCTCACCCACAGCCAGCCCCGACTGTCCTCGAAAATCGCGGTCACCGTGTTTTCGGCCAGTGAGTAGGGGTCGAACGGATCGTTGGTAAAAATCTTGAAATTGTACCCGTCGTAGCGGTTCAGGCCGTCCTTCGTGGCTACCCACAGGAAGCCGTCGCGGGTTTGCAGGATGTCGTAGATCATGCCCTGCGAAAGGCCCTGCTCGATGGTGAGCGACTCGAATTGAATGCTCTGAGCCACACCAACACAGGGCAGGGCCAGCCACAACAAAAGAGTAAATAGTCTTGAAAAAGGAGAAGACAGCAGCAGCATGGCGGAAACCGAGTACGGAAGATAGCCCGCAAAAATCATGTTTTTTTACGGAACCTAGCCTCATTCAAACGCCTCCACCCGCAAATCGTCCACCCGCAGGACCTTGTCGCTGTCCGAATTCCAGAGCAGCACCGCCGCGCGGGTGAAAGGCTGATCGGGCAGGCGGGTGTCGAAAAACACGGTGCGCACCTCCGAGCCGTCCACATGGCGTTGCAGGCGGATCATGCGCTCCTTCACCGTGCGGTCGCCGTCCTGAAATTTTACGATGAACTGCGCCATGCGCCAGTAGTCCCACTCCTTCGGGTCGCAGCGGAACGTGACCGAGGCCCGCAGCCAAGCCGCCTGACCGGGCTGCACCGGCAGATCGTAGAGCGGACTGTATGGTTTTTCTTTGTTCAAAATCAGCGACTTAGTCCCGCTGATGGGCGCATCGGTGGTCACACCCACCGTATCGGTTTCAAAGTTTTTGAAAAAAATCTCTCGCACGTTGTTGCGCTGTACGCCCTTGAACTCCTCCTTCGTATCCAGCAGTTTCAGCCAGTCGCGGTTGAGTTCGCTCTGCCCCAGCACCTTCCAGAAATACCGCTTCGTCATCTGCTCCGTCTGAAAAAGCCCGCCCCGGTGCGCCTGATGCGTCCACCACAAGTTGAACCAAATGAGCAGCCCGCCTACCAGCGAAAATGCAATGAGTTTGAAGTTTGAGAGTTTGAAGTTTGAAGTTTGAAGTTTGAAGTTTGAAGTAGGGGCCGTCTCCGAGCCTGGTGCTGAGTCTGGTGCTGAGCCTCTAACTTCAAACTTCAAACTCTCGAACTTCAAACTCCTAAGCACCCACTCCGCAAACGCCGCGAGCGGAAACAGCCACGCCGCGTAACTCTGCACCATCGCCCGCGAACCGAGGCTGCCACCGTACCACCAGATATCCCAAGCCGCCGTGACGTACAGAAACACCACGCAGAAGGCCAGCACCGCCGGGAAAATCGCCCGCTGCTGTCGCCACAAATGCCACAGCCCGACTACTGCGAACACCATCACCGGCGAGTAAGTGAGCCATCCGGCGCGGAAACTGAACAGCACGTCGCTCAGGTGAGGCCGCAGCCAACTGAAGCCCTGATCTTGATAACTGTACACCAGCCACTCGCCCGTCGCCCAGTGCCAGTAGGCCATTTGGGAAAAAACGATGCCGCCAAAAATGCCCCCCGCGAGCAGGATTTTGCCATAGTTTTTTAGAAAAAATACGAGCCGCTCGCGCAGCGTGGCCACACTGCCCACGCCCCACAGCAGTGGGATCAGCACCGCGATCAGCTCCGTCGGGCGGGTCAGCACCGCCCAGCCCACGAACAGTCCGATGGCCGCCGCCCAGCCCAGCGAGGGCCGCTGATAAAACCGAATGGTGCTGAAAATCAGTAGACTGTATGCCGTGAACAGCCAGTTGTGCGTCATCGCACCATCAATGGCCGAGTAGTTCAGGTAGTTGCTGCCCCACACCAGCAGCAGCAGCGCGATGGCCGTAGCCCGGTCGGAAAAATAGTACAGCAAATTGCGTCGGGCAAACCACAGCCCCAGCAGTGCGATCAGCAAACTCCCCAGCCCGATGGCCACTTGGTAGGGCCTCGAAAACCCGTCAGCCGGGTAGCCCAGCGGTTCAGCCAGCAGGTGAGCGGCACAGAACCAAGGTAGGAACTGCCACGCCTGCCCGCTGGAATATTTCATTACATAGTTACCCGACTTCTCGTGCCGGAAGGCCTGCCCCATGCCCGGCCCGGGGTGGTACTTTTTTTCGATGTCGGGGAAAAACTCCAACCGTGTCATGTCGCCGTAGATCAGCGCAGCGGGCAGGTAGAGGTAGTAGCCCGACACGTCCCAACTCAGGGTCGCCTCCGTGTCTCGCTGCTGCCACTTCGGGTAATATAAGCAGGCAGTAGCCACGATGAGCGCGGCGCAGAGCAGGTAAGAATATCGGGAAATGGGGGCGGGAGCAGCACTATTTTTCATGGTGCGCAATATTAAGGCGAGCGGAAAGACTTGGCGGGAAAAAGTCACCAAGTTTGTCATCCCGTAAGGAACGTCCACGTCTCGGCGCATATCACGGAACACGCCGCCTTGTCATCCCCGACGGATCGGGGCAGGCTCTGTAAGGAACCGTCCACGTTGTGAGGGCTGTCGTAAGCGGCGTGTTCCGAGACGCAGACAGAGGCAAAAAATATTTTTCAAAAACTCTTGTCAGCCCTTGTGGGGCATTTATTATTTATCGTAGATTTGCGATTAAATTACTCCTTCCGTTCATCGTTAATCCTTCCTCGTTCTCACATGGCCATCAACAAAAAAGCCGAGTTCGGCACCGCCGAAAATGAACTGGCCGACTTTGCCAAAGCACTCGGCCACCCGGCCCGCGTCGCCATCCTGAAAGAACTGGCCAAGCGACAGAGTTGCATCTGTGGCGAGATCGTAGAGGTGCTGCCGCTGGCCCAGTCCACCGTGTCGCAGCACCTCAAAGAACTGCTCCACGCTGGGCTGATACAAGGTACCGTGGAAGGCGTAAAGTCTTGTTACTGTATCAATTGGGAAACTTTCAAACGCTTTGAAAGCACCTTCGGGCAGTTCTTCGAGCAGGCCAACAGCCAGCGCTGCTGCTGAAAAAACCTCGCCCTTCACCTTTCACACACGCAAATACTTAACCATGCACACTGCTGAAACCACAAAATCCCTCGTCCGCGAGAAGTACGCCGAAATCGCCGGGCAAGACAAAACCACCAACGAAACCACCTGCTGCGGCATGGGGCCTACGGGCGGCACCTACACCATCATGGCCGATAGTTACACCAACCTGCCCGGCTACAACCCCGATGCAGACTTGGGCTTGGGCTGCGGGCTTCCGACCGAATTTGCCCGCATCCAGCCAGGCGACACGGTGCTCGACCTCGGCTCCGGCGCAGGCAACGACTGCTTCGTGGCACGGGCCGAAACCGGTGCGGAGGGCAAAGTCATCGGCGTAGATTTCACCCCAGCCATGATCCGCCGTGCCCGCGAAAACGCAGAAAAATTAGGCTACAACAACGTCGAGTTCCGTCAGGGCGACATTGAGGATTTGCCGTTGAGCGATCAATCGGTGGACGTGGTGGTGAGCAACTGCGTGTTGAATTTGGTACCCAACAAAGCCAAAGTTTTTGCCGAAATCCAACGGGTGCTGCGCCCCGGCGGGCATTTCAGCATCTCCGACGTAGTGCTGCGTGGCCACCTGCCCGACGCGCTCCTCAATACCGCTGAGATGTACGCAGGTTGTGTGAGCGGCGCCATCCAAATGGATGATTATCTGGCACTTATTCAGAAAACAGGTTTTGAAAACCTGACCGTGCAAAAGCAAAAACCCATCCTGATTCCCGACGACATTTTGCTGGAATACCTCAGCGCCGACGAGTTGCGGGCCTTCGTCGCCTCTGGCACGGGCATTTTCAGCGTCACGGCTTACGCCGAAAAACCGGGCGCGGTGGTTACCGCAAAACCCAAGTTTCAATTGGCCGAACTGCCACTGGCTTCCACTGCTTCTTGCGCACCGGGAAGCGGCTGTTGCTGAGGCTACAGTCTCCCGCAGATTTCGCAGATTGACCGCAGAACTGTCAAACATCTGCGCGCATTCGCGAAATCTGCGGGAATTAAAACTTAACCGCTCTCATGCACATCAGAACCTTACAACCCACTGACTGGCCCAGCGTCCGGGCCATCTACGAGCAGGGCATCGCCACCCGCAATGCTACCTTCGAGGCGCAGGCCCCGGAGTGGGAAACGTGGACTGCTGTACACCTCTCAGGCTGCCGTTTTGTAGCCGAAAATGAGGCTGGCGAGGTATGTGGCTGGGCGGCGCTCACACCAGTCTCCGGTCGTTGCGTCTACGCTGGCGTGGCCGAAGTGAGTGTGTACGTGTCTGAGGCTTGCCGAGGCATGGGCGTTGGACGGCAACTGCTCGAACGCTTGGTGGAAGCCAGCGTAGCGGCGGGGTTCTGGACGCTGCAAGCGGGTATTTTTCCCGAAAATACAGGTAGCCTAAGCCTCCACGAACGAGCCGGATTCCGCATGATCGGTCGCCGCGAGCGCATCGGGCAGATGCACGGGCAGTGGCGCGACACGGTACTGCTGGAGCGGCGCAGCACAGCGGTGGGCACCTAAACTTTTGACAGTCAAAATTTTATGAAAAAATACTTGGCCGAACTGCTCGGCACTTTTGCCCTCGTATTTTGCGGCACAGGGGCTATCGTCATCAACCAAGAGAGCGGCGGTGCCGTGACGCACGTCGGCATTGCCATCACTTTTGGGCTGGTGGTGATGGCGATGATTTACACCTTCGGCAGCGTGTCGGGCGCACACCTTAACCCGGCGGTGACGTTGGCTTTTCGCTGTTTTGGCAACATCAGCAGCCGCGATAGCGCAGCCTACATCGGCAGCCAAGTGGCTGGGGCTTTGCTGGCGAGCGGTGTCCTGTGGTGGCTTTTTCCCGAAAATGAGCGGCTCGGTGCGACCCTCCCAGCGGGCAGCCCGATGCAATCGTTTGTGTTAGAAGTGCTGCTGACTTTCCTCCTGATGCTGGTCATCCTGCGTACATCCCAAAGCGACCGCGAAACCCGCTCGCTTGCGGGCATTGCCATCGGCGGCGTGGTGCTGTTGGAGGCACTGTTTGCTGGGCCAATAAGTGGAGCCAGCATGAATCCTGTACGTTCGCTGTCGCCAGCAGCAGTGACAGGACATTGGGAACACTTGTGGATTTATCTCACTGCCCCTGTGCTGGGGGCCTTGCTTGCCGTGCCATGCAGCCGCTTTTTTGATCAAAACAACTGACTATCAACTACTTTTCAACATGAAAAAAATTCTTGTCCTCTGCACCGGCAACAGCCGCTTTTTTGATCAAAACAACTGACTATCAACTACTTTTCAACATGAAAAAAATTCTTGTCCTCTGCACCGGCAACAGCTGCCGGAGCCAAATTGCCGAAGGTTACCTGCGCCATTTTGCAGGTGATCGTGCCGAAGTGTACAGCGCGGGTGTGGAAACACACGGTGTAAACCCCCGCGCCATCGCCATCATGGCCGAAGACGGCCTCGATATTTCCGGCCATACCTCCAACCATGTGGACGAGTACGCCGAAGTGGACTTCGATTTCGTGATCACGGTGTGCGATAACGCCCGTGAGCGCTGCCCGTACTTTCCCACACGAGCAGAAAAACTGCACCATAATTTCCCCGACCCGGCCAAGGCCACTGGCACGGAGGAGGAGGTGATGGCAGAATTTAGGCGGGTACGGGAAATGGTAAAAGGCTACGCTAAAGACTTCGTAGAGAGTCGCTTATAAAAAAGTGGTGGCACGACTCGACGTCATGCCACCACTCGCTCAAACCATTATCGCGCAGCTCACAGATCGAGCAGCAGCGACACCGGGTCTTCGATCAGGCTTTTCAATTTGACCAAAAACGTGACCGAGGTAGAGCCGTCGATGACGCGGTGGTCGTAACTCAGCGCGAGGTACATCATCGGGCGGATGACGACTTGGCCATCCACTGCCACCGGGCGATCTTTGATGGCGTGCATCCCCAAAATCGCGCTCTGCGGCTCGTTGATGATGGGCGTACTCATCAGGCTGCCGAATACTCCGCCGTTGGTGATGGTGAAAGTGCCGCCACTCATCTCTTCCAGCGATAGTTTGCCATCGCGGGCTTTGGCCGCCAGTTCTTTCAGTTTGAACTCGAAATCGCTGAACCTCAGGCTCTCCACGTTGCGGATGGGTGGCACCACCAGTCCAGTGGGTGTACTGATGGCCAGACTGATGTCCACATAATCGTGGTACACCACGTCGTCGCCGTCAATCATGGCATTCACGTCGGGCATTTCGAGCAGCACTTTGGCGCAAGCTTTGGCAAAAATGGACATGAAGCCGAGTTTGATGCCGTATTTTTTCACGAAAACATCCTGATATTTTTCCCGCAGGGCCATCACCGCGCTCATGTCCACCTCATTAAAAGTGGTGAGCATGGCGGTGTTGTTTTTCGCACTCACCAAGCGTTTGGCGATGGTGCGGCGCATCCGAGTCATGCGTTCGCGGCGGTCAGAGCGGGAAAAGGCTGTTGGCTGCTGGCTGTTGGCTGTTGGCTGACTAACGCTGGCTGCTGGCTGTTGGCTGTTGGCTGTTGGCTGGCTAACGGCCAATGGCTTATCGCCAACAGCCTTTACCGCATCGTCCTTCGTGATACGCCCGTCGCGGCCGGTGCCTGCTACCTGAGCAGGGTTGAGGTCTCCTTCGGCCAAAATTTTGGCAGCAGCCGGAGAGGGTGTGCCTGTGGCGTAGGTAGGGGCAGAAGGTGGAGGTGCCGCTGGTTGTCCGGATGATTGTTCGGCACTGGTTGCTGGTGGTGGGCTAACGGCCAACGGCGCACTGCCAACAGCCTTTTCTGTGTCAATTTTGGCAAACAAAGCACCTACTGCTAAGTCCTCTCCTTCTTGGGCCACCCAAGTGAGTGTCCCAGCAGAGTCAGCGGAGAGTTCTTGGTTGGCCTTTTCGGTTTCGATTTCGCAAAGCGGCTCGTCCATAGCCACCACAGAGCCGTTGGGTTTCAGCCACTTGGAAAACGTGACGCTGCTGATGGATTCGCCCAGATTGGGGATTTTCAGTTCAATGACTGGCATTATCTGGCAAAGATGAATTTTGAAATGATGAATGATGAATGCACGGTGATGTAAGTACCACGACACAAATGTCTCGCAAAGACGCAGAGGCGCAAAGTTTTGAATCTTAATACTTTGCGCCTCTGCGCATTTGCGAGATAACCTAAACTAATTTTAGCGAGCCACTTACCTTTCGGGGAGCAAAAGTAGGCGTTTGCTCCATGAATTTTCATCCAACAGATGATACCCATCGGCAGTTTGCCATTTCACCATTTCACCGTCCAAAACATTTTCCTGAACATGAAAAATACCTTCCTCCTCCCTCTGGCCCTGTTGCTTACTCGCTGCGCCGACACGCCCGCACCCAGCAACTCGCCTACCGCTGCCCTCGCTCCGGCTGCGCCAAAATCCGTGACCTTGCGCGGCTTGTACCACCAAACGGCTCAGGGTGGCTTCCTCATGGAGTGCAGCGACTTGGCAAAAAACGTCGGAGGCCATCAATCCGTCACCCCTGTGGTGGATCAGACAGGCCAACTTGATTCGCTCTACCGCTCCGCTTGCCAGCCTGCGCCAGTGCCTTCGGAGTCGGTTTTTGCTGTATTGAGCGGCACAGTGCTGACCAATACGTTGACTGTCACCCAAATCGATACCCTCCAACCCAAGAATTTTTTCAATGCTTGCGTACCCTACGAGTTTTGGTGCAGCGGTACCGAGCCGTTCTGGAACCTCCAGATTTCGCAAGGCGAAGCGGGCATTTTTCTAAAAAATATGGCAGAGGAACGTGGCACAGCCTACGACTGGGTGGCACCCGAAACCAACGGCACCACCACTTGGACGTACCGGGCGCAGCCCAAATCCGGGTCGTCGAGCGAGCCAATACAGGTCGTAGTGCGCAAGCAGCCCTGTAACGATGGAATGTCAGACTTGCGCTTCGACTATTCTGCGGAGGTCAAATTGGGCAGCCAAACGCTGCGCGGCTGCGCAGTGCGGCATGGCGAGCGGGTGCCGAAGGAGTGAGGGGCCGTCATTGGGTTATTTTGTCATTCGACATTCGTCATTGGCTTGTCCGACAAACCGAGAATCGCTGAGAACGGAGCCAATAACAAATCAGGGCAACCGCATCAAAATCTGGAAGCCCCGGAGAGCCTGTCCCGATGAAGTCGGGAGGCGTAACATCGGTAGAAATTTGGTGGCCACAACCAACCAGCCCCAGCGGGCGCAGCAAAAACAGCCTACCGATGCTGCGCCCCGCTGGGGCTAAAACGCTCTGCAGCAATCTTCTCTACCGATGCTGCGCCCCGCTAGGGCTAAAACGCTCTTCAGCAATCTTGCTTACCGATGCTGCGCCCCGCTGGGGCTAAAACGCTCTTCAGCAATCTTCTCTACCGATGCTGCGCCCCGCTGGGGCTAAAACGCTACTGCGGCAATCTTGTCTACCGATGCTGCGCCCCGCGGGGGCTAAAACGCTCTGCGGCAATCTTCTCTACCGATGCTGCGCCCCGCGGGGGCTTCGCCACTGCCTTCATATCCGCTTTCAAAATTTGGTGCGTTTGCCCTGATCAATGGTTCGAGAAGAATTTTGAGTATACTTATTGGAATGAAAAGGCGCGTATGTTTAGGTATCTGACCACCTAAGACATACACGCCATGACAGGAACACGAGATTCCCTGAGTGTAATGATAGGCGACTTGGTTGAAACTGGAGCGGTTCGCCGTCGAATTTTGCAAAGTCTGTTTCCGCTGCTGCTGACACTTCCGCGTCGGAACAATTTCAAGCAACAGTCCAAGTGGTGCGAATGGGGAGAGACGACGCTGCACAACTGGCACAAGCGCGACTTGGGGCTGACAGAGTTCAACCGGGAACTGATCGAGCGTCACGGCAGCGGTGAGTACATGGTCATCTTTGACCCCTGTTACCTGCCCAAGAGCGGCAAACAGACACCGGGCCTGGGCTACTACTGGTCTGGGCAGGCGGGTGCGGTGAAGCGGGGCATCGAGGTGGGGAGTTTCGTCGTAGGGGGCTTGGGGCAGCACACGGCGTTCCACTTGGCGGCGGAGTTGGCCCCTTCGGCATCGGAGTTGAAAGAGAAGGGCACGTCTCTGATGGATCACTATGTGGGTCTGGTGAGCAAGAACAGGGGCGAAATAGGGCGTTTTGGCAATGTTTTGGTCTGTGACGCTTATTTTGGGGTGTCCACTTATGTAGAGCCTGTGGCTCTGATGGGCATCACGCTCATCAGTTGCCTAAAGGCCAACGCCGCGCTCTACTATCCAGCGCCGCTTGTGCAGCAGGGCACCAAAAAGCGCGGGCGGCCCCGAAAAAAGGGCGGCAAGGTGTACTGGGGCGCACTTGACTAAGCACAACTTCCGCTGGTTCACACAGACGCCGAAAAGCGCGTCCGCTCCGCTCAGGTCTGGGTCAAGTGCTTGGGCCGAACGGTGAAGTTGGTGGCGGTGGAGTACCTGCGCGAAGACGGGACGATGACGACCCGCAAACTTTACTTCTGCACAGATGCCGAACGGGACTGGAAGTGGATACTGGAGCGATACGGCCTCCGATTCCAGATCGAATTCATCTTTCGCGATGCCAAACAGTTCTTGGGCCTCGCCCACTGCCAGAGTACCAACAAGGCCAAAATTGAGAACCATGTCAACCTTGCACTCTCCACCGTCTCGGTCGCAATGGCTGCCCACTACCTGCCTTTACCAAAGGAAGAAAGAGGCGCCTTCTCCATGGCCGAACTCAAGGCCTATTATCACAACCTCGCCCTCGTCGAGCGATTTTTGATAGCCTTGGGT
>JAYSUY010000465.1:0-4660 GCA_043718855.1 Saprospiraceae bacterium
CTACTCCCACAAAGAAATTGGCGACGCGCTACAAATCACCGAAAGCACCTCGCGCAGCAACCTCGTGAAGGCTCGAAACAAATTGCAAGAATACTTTGCTACACGGCGTATGGAGTTTGCCGGAAAGTAGGAAGCAAGGGGCAAAAACAACCCAATGACCACCCTCCTTCACTGAAGCTACGGCGGGTAAAAATGACGCTAACGACGACGATATGGACAACAATTTGAGTTCCTTCGATGAGCGGCTGAAGTCCGCTTTGGAAAATCTGGAAGTGCCGTACGAGCCTTCCACTTGGGCGGCTTTGGAGCAGCGGATTCCTCAAGCCCCTGTAGCTGATGCTGTGGACAAAGCCGTGTTTGCGGCCTTGAACAACTTGGAAGCACCCTACCAAAGCAGCCACTGGAACATACTGGCCGAGCGCATGGTCGAGCAGACCCGCTTGCGCCGCCGGTTGTGGGCATCCAAACTGGCCGAAGCAGCGGTGTTCCTCCTGCTGTTGGCCAACTTGGACGGAGTGCTGGGCGATGGTCCGGCCACTGCGCCTAAGCCTGTCGCTCCGGCAGCATCTGACAAGCCAATCGCCCAAAAATCCATGCGCCACCACCACTCCGCAGCAGCCGGTACAGCAAGCAGCGCAACCACAACGCAGCCCTCATCTGAGAACTCACAAGCATCAGGTGAAGCAGGTTTGGTCGAGCGTTTTTCTGCCAGCGGTATGATGCTGACCAACGGTGATCCAGTACTGAATGCGGCAGACAATCAATGGGTTGGGGTAAACACAGGTATGCAAACGTCGGCTACATCGCTCACGGACCCGCTACTCCTTGACGGCATAGCCAATACGGCAGCCAATGCAGGGCAGCCAGCCTTTGCGTGGTTGACTCCGCTGTCAGCCATCCCGCAGGGGCCGCTTTTTTGGGATAAAAAACCGATCTCCCCCTCAGACTTCGCGTTGGCCACGCCAGTAGCGACCATGCCAGAGAAAGCCCCCAAGCAGCAACGGTTTTACGCCGCTTCGTTCGCTTCGCTTGAAAAAAACAACACCCAAACTACTGGCGCACCGCCCCAGACCACACCCGGGTACGGTGGCGGTTTCGCAGCGGGCTATCGCAAGGGCAAGTGGGGCGTAGAGGCCGGTGTGACGTACAGTGAAAAACAATTCCGCCCGCGCAAAGAGGTGAAGATCGTGCCGGGGGGCAACATCAACAAGGGCTACTACGGGGCCTACGTCCGCGAAGTCAATGCCGATATGGTGTCGGTACCCGTGAAAGCAACCCGCCGCATCGCTAAAGCAGGTCGTTTGACCGCTCATGCAGTGGCCGGTTTGACTGCCAACATCGCGGTGGAAAAATCCTATCAAAATAAAACCGTGTTCTACCCAGGCTTCCAACCGCAGGGTGGCCCAGACCCGGTGCAGCAACCCACAGGTTTTGCCCAAACGGGCGACGGACTGCTGGAAGGCGGCAGCCTGAACGGGAATTCATACCTGAGTGCCACCGCCGGACTTCGCTTGGAACATCCGGTGGGCAAACGGTACACCGTGTTCGTGGAAGGAACCTACAACCCGGCACTCACGCGGCAGGGCATCGGGCCTAAACCCAGTCAGGTCAATACGTTGGCCTTGCAAGCGGGAGTGATGGCGGGGATTTAAAAAAATGTGGTCAATTAAAAAAATGTGGTCAATAGGGGAAATGTGGTCAATGTGAAAATGCCAAGCGAGATTCACATTGACCTGATTGACCACATTGACCACATTTTATTTTTACAACCACTCGTCCAACACCGCCTCAAATCCATCTGTGCGCACCGCTCCGGGGCGAAACCCAATGGTACCGCGCAAGG
Source organism: Saprospiraceae bacterium (assembly GCA_043718855.1). Classification (GTDB taxonomy): domain Bacteria; phylum Bacteroidota; class Bacteroidia; order Chitinophagales; family Saprospiraceae; genus M3007. The sequence goes on from JAYSUY010000465.1 coordinate 1,844, forward strand.
CTTTCAGCCCGCTCTCCAAGTCAATTTTTTCCTGCGATTGGGCCAAAAACAGATCTTTTTGGCCCAAATAGTCAGCCAGATATTCCTGCTCCGTCTGCCCAGGCGTGGGGATGAGGATCGCTTTTTTCCCGATAGCCGCTAAGTCCATCACGCTGCTGTACCCAGCGCGGCATACCACCACATCGGCAGCGGCCAGCACTTGGTTGAGTTCGCCAGAGGTCAGGTACGATACCACCTCCACGTTTTCGGATACAAAGTGGTGCGCCTTGGCTTGCGTTTTTCCCTGTACAAAAATGAATTTTTGCGGCAGCAGCATGGCCTGTTCCAGCAGCAGTGTTTCTAGGATGCTGCGCTGCGGCTCTGGGCCAGAAAGCACCACCGCCACGTCGTACTCCTGCTCGCGCTGCTGCGGGCGGAGGCGCGAGAGCGGGCCGATGTAGCGCACCGCGCGGTCGGGCAGGGGCGGGTGCGAGAGCGCACCGGAAAGATTGGGCGCATCGGCAGCGTCTGGCACCCACACCGCATCAAAGCGGTCGAGCGCGAGGCGCAGTACCCGGTTGGCGGCCCACTCCAGCGGGCGGCTCGGCACCCGGAGGTGGAGTTGGTGGCTGAGGATGACGCTCTTTGCCTGGCGACTGAAACATCCGTAGCGGTTGTCGGAAATGATGCCCTGAATGCCGTGTTCGCGCACCAGCCGCTCGGTGGCCCACTGCTCGCTGCGCACGGCATACAGGATGCGGGGCAACTGCCAACCGATGTTGCGTACCATGTTGGCCGAGTCGTAGCGAATGCGGTAGGAAGGCAGGTCGAAGGCGGGCAAGTGGGGAAATTCGGCCCGCAGGAGGTGCAGTGCCACACCGTCGGAGGCTAAAAAAACCTCGGCTCCCCTGCGCTCTAAAGCAGTGATGAGCGGGATGCAGCGGGCCACATGACCCAGCCCCCAGTTGAGCGGTGCGACAAGAATGCGTCTCAAAATGCTGTGTGGACTATGTGGGCTATGTGGTGGATGGTTGCCTACTTTCGCCCTTGTAAAAGTAAAAACGTTTCTGACTATGAAAAAAATAAACTGGTTCCGCGTCTTTTTTCTGCTCCTCATGGTCGGCATGGTCGTCCTGGAAGGCTGCGCCCTGTTCAAACCCAAATGCGACTGCCCACACTTTTAAGGGAACGATGAACTATAAACGATGAACGATGAGCGGCTCCACGCCCCTTGTAATGCTCATCGTTTATAGTTCATCGTTCATCGTTTCTCTCTCATGCACTTTTTCCGACCGATGCTCGCCGTCGCCCTCTGGGCCACTGCTGTCGTATGCCCAGCCCAGACCCCCGCCCGCCCCAAACTCGTGGTGGGTATCGTGGTGGACCAGATGCGCTACGATTTTCTCTATCGCTACCAAGCCCACTACGGCGCGGGCGGCTTCCGCCGCTTGCTGGCTGAGGGCTTTTCCTGCGAACAGACGCACTACAACTACATGCCGACCTACACCGGCCCCGGCCATGCAGCGATTTACAGCGGCACTACACCTGCGGTGAATGGTGTGATCGCCAATGATTGGTGGGACCCGGAGTGGCGCAAAAACCGCTACGTCACCGCCGACCCTCGCTACCGAACAGTGGGCGGAACTGCGGGCAAAGTGGGCCAGCACTCGCCCTCCGTGATGCTCTCCACTACCGTCACCGACGAGTTGCGGATGGCCAATAATTTCCGCTCGAAAGTGGTGGGTGTATGCCTCAAAGATCGGGGCAGCATCCTGCCAGCGGGCCACATTCCAAATGCCGCCTACTGGTTTGATGATGACACGGGCAACTGGATCACTTCCACCTACTACCCTGATTCTCTGGTCCTTCCGCAGTGGGTGCAGCAGTTCAACGCCCGTCGTGTACCGGATGCCTACCTCTCCAAAACTTGGGAAAAAGTAGAGGCAGGCGAGTACCGCGAGAGCTTTGCCGACTGGCGGCAGTACAAGGAAGCGACCTACGGCAACGTAGGCACCGACTTCCCGCACGACCTGCCGGGACTGAAAAAAACGAGCAACTACGGCATCATTCGCTTCACACCGTTTGGTAACTCGCTCACGTTGGACTTCGCGCTCGAAGCCATTGAGCGGATGCAACTGGGTGCCGACGAGGACCCGGATTTCCTTTGCCTCAGTTTTTCCAGCACCGACTACTGCGGCCACCAGTTTGGCCTACATTCCGAAGAGACCGAGGATGTTTACCGTCGCCTCGACCGCGACATTGAGCGGCTGCTCAAGTTTTTGGATGAAAAAGTGGGAAAAAACAACACGCTGGTGTTCCTCACCGCCGATCATGGCGCAGCCGAAACGCCCGCTCACCTACGCAACCTGCGCATCCCAGCGGGCGTGTTTGAGGAAAGCAAACTGGAGGCAGGCTTGGAGCAAGCCGTCACGACAGCCTTCGGGATGACAGGCGATTTTGTGCGCTCGGTGAACAACCAGCAGGTGTGGCTCAACTGGGAGGCCATCGCTGATTTTGACATTGACCCGATTGACTTGGCAGCTGCGCTGGCCGACCACCTCCGCAAACTGCCCGGCGTGTACGACGTGTGGACACGGGAGGAACTGGCCTTGCTGCCTGCTGAGTATCCGTTCGCGTCGCTGCTCCGCCGGGGTATACACCCGCGCCGCTCTGGCGATTTGATGTTTCAACTTGACCCAGCCTGGCACGGCGATGACGTTTTTTTTAAAAAAGGCGGCACCACGCACGGCTCTTCCTATGCCTACGATACGCACGTGCCGTTGCTCTGGTACGGCTGGAGGGTGCCGAAGGGTGAGTCGTTTGCTCCGGTGGACATCA
>JAYSUY010000466.1:0-4656 GCA_043718855.1 Saprospiraceae bacterium
ACCGAGCCGTGTCATAAGAGACAATACTTGTATCATATCCAATCACCACAGAATCCCGGTTGCCTACTGCATCCTTGAACCGGATGACAGTCTCAAACATGGGCGTGACAGATTGAGCGTAGAGGGAAGCGGGGAGAATCAGAGCAAAAAGCAAGAAAAAGGCAGGTGTCTTCATGGCACTCTAAAGTTTGATGAAGTGACCTTGATACAGTTTTTGCGCACTTTGCACCGACAAAGCGTAGTTGCCCATCGGTAAACTGCTCACATTGACACTGACCGCGTTGCTGCCTCCAACGGCAGAGTAGTTCGACATGATTGTCGTAATGTTCCCATCGAGCAGGTTCACACTTTTGACCGTAAACGCTTCTCCGGCATTTCCGTCAAAATTGATATTGACCGTTCCAGTCGTCGGATTGGGGCTGACTGACAGGTTCAGCACAGAGCCGGGGTCCGGGGCTTCCCCAATAGTTTCGTTACATTCACTCACCGTTGGCGTAGTGAACGTGTAAACATAACTGTCTTGATCGTTGCAAGCGTTTTCTACGGTCAGCGTGGCTGTGTACGGTGTCCCTGTACTGAGCAGTAGCCAGAAGAAACTCGGATCAGGCGGCGGCGGAAGCGAAGCATTGGTGGAAAAAATTAGGTTTTTTATTTCACCTTCCACCCAACCCGTGGAATAAACGTTCACTTGGCTACCCGTGAGCATGATGTCCAGCTTGTGGCGCACTTCATTGAAGCTAGCTTGCATGACCAGATGCTCAGTGCAGTAGCCGCTGGTATTTGCTTTGTCTTTGGCCGTTTGGGTGATGAAAGCCGCGGGAGGCGCACAAGCCCCACCTACGGCTTCCACAAAGTTGCACATGGTGGGCATTGAATGGGTGTTTTCTAACCAGAACTGCGACTGACAAGCGGTGAAAGCATCTTGGAACTGATTGTCAGACATCGTGTTGTTGCTGATGTTGCCCCAATCGCAACATGGGCTAATGCCGCAGGGTTCGGCAACGTCGCAATCGTAGAGGTTATTGTAGTTTTTATTGGCTTCAGGGATTGTCTCCCAGTCCGATGAAAAATTTCCAATGTACATCCAGCAGTTGTAGTTTTCCTCTCGAACCAGTATGTTATTATGGTAGTATGGAGCAAGCACTCCGTTGCAATTCTTGTCCCAAGATACATTGAACGGATTGGTATCATCACAGTGGCCTGTGGGAAAATCTTTGTCGTTGTATGCATGATTAAGTCCAAAAGTGTGACCCATTTCATGGTTGAATACCCCCACGCTCGTGGTTCCAATCACTACATAATTGCCAAATGCAAGGCCTGAACTTGGCGAGGCGCTGGTGAAATATGCGTTGACCTCTGTAGCACTGTTTACATGGTATCCCGTTCCGATGTTCTGCCAGTTGCTGCCCGTTTTGCAGTGCATGTAAACGCCATTGAGGACGTATCGGATGGGCATACAGGCAGCCGGTGCATTCAGTTGCCATTGCACGGGGTTATTAGCCAGCGCAGTGTTACACTGCTCGATGTAGTTTTCCACCCAATGGTAGGCACCGAGTTGAGTGGTGTTGGGGAGGTGCTGTACATTGCTGGCGCAGTCGTTGTCCACAAAAACGTGCGCATTTATGTTGATGTACACCGGGGTGCAATCCTCAAAAATGTCAGCAGGTGTGAGCGGGGAGAAGCAGTTGGCCGGGTTTTCGGGCGGGCCGCTTGGGTTGGGGTCTGGCACAAAGCCACAGGGGTCTTGTGCCACAGTCGTGCTAAAAACGCTGCACATGAACAAAATGAGGATGAGTGTCCACTGACAGATGGTGCAGTGTTTCAAGAGTGTGGAAGAGTGAGTCATTGGAAAAAAAGTTTTGAAGTGAAAAGACAAATAAATTTAGCGGAAAAATGAATCGGCACCAAATTATTTTTCGAAAATCGGCCCCTGCATCATACGCGCCTCCTGCACAACCAGTCTACGAACCGTGTAGTCACAACCCAAAAACCTATGCTCAAACTCATTTTCGACTTGAATGGCAAAGTGCAGCAAACGTCGAGCAGAGTGATGTGCCGCAGCAGCTACCATGCTTTTTTACATACCCTGCCAAGCCCCCGCCTTTCTACCTTTGTTGCTGAATCAGCACTACCACGCCCATGTCCCACCCGCCCGCCGCCGAAAATCCTGAAACCCACACCGGCATCCGCCGCCGCAAACCCAGCAAAGTTGCCGGCGGCCTACCCGCCGTGCTCAGCAGCGTCAAGCACGTCCTCAGCGAGATGGACCCGGTGCGCGGCTTTCGCGCCCTCGCCCAACTCAACCAAAAGGACGGCCACGACTGCCCCGGCTGCGCTTGGCCCGACCCCGACGGCGAGCGCAGCGGCATCGCCGAGTACTGCGAAAACGGCGCGAAAGCCATCGCCGAAGAAGCCACCACCAAGAAGTTGGACGCGGCTTTTTTTGCGCAGCACAGCGTAGCCGATTTGGCACAACTCTCTGACTACGAGATCGGTAAAAAAGGCCGCCTCTGCGAACCGATGTACCTGCCCGCTGGTGCCACGCATTACCAGCCCATCGCTTGGGATGCGGCGTTCGCCAAAATCGCCGAGCACCTGCGCGGCCTCGCTTCGCCCGACGAAGCCCTGTTCTACACCTCCGGGCGCACCAGCAACGAAGCCGCGTTTTTGTACCAACTCTTCGTGCGGCAGTTCGGCACCAACAACCTGCCCGATTGCAGCAACATGTGCCACGAATCGAGCGGCGTAGCCCTCAATGAGTCGGTCGGCATCGGCAAAGGCTCCGTCACGCTCGACGATTTTTACGAAGCCGAAGTCATCCTCATCCTCGGCCAAAACCCCGGCACCAACCACCCCCGCATGATGAGCGCCCTGCAAAAAGCCAAGCAAGGCGGCGCGAAAATCATCTCCGTCAATCCGCTCAAAGAAACCGGGCTGCTCGCGTTCAGCCACCCCCAGCACGTCAGCGGGCTGCTCGGCGCGTCCACCCCGCTCACCGACGTGTTTTTGCAGGTGCGCATCAACGGCGACATGGCCCTGCTCAAAGCCATCGCCCTGCTCATGCTGCGGGCTGAGGATCAATCGCCTGGCACCGTGTTCGATCTCGATTTCCTCCGTGATCGCAGCGAAGGCGCAGCGGCGTACTTGGAGCACCTGAAAAAACACGACCTCGCCGACCTCGCGCTGGCCTCCGGGGTGCCGCTGCCGCAAATCGAAAAAGCCGCTAACCTCCTGATTTTCAACAAAAAAATCATCGCCTGCTGGGCGATGGGCCTCACCCAGCACAAAAACGCAGTCGCCACCATCCAGGAAGTTGTCCACCTGCTGCTGCTCAAAGGCAGCATCGGCAAACCCGGTGCTGGCACCTGCCCGGTGCGCGGCCACAGCAACGTGCAGGGCGACCGCACGATGGGCATCAACGAGCGGCCCCCGCAGGCTTTTCTGGACAGCATCGAGCGCACCTTCGGCTTCCGACCGCCTCAGCAGCACGGCCACGACGTGGTGGACAGCATCCGCGCCATGCACGACCGCCGCGCCAAAGTGCTGGTGGCGATGGGCGGCAATTTCCTCTCCGCCACGCCCGACACGACCTACACCGCCGAAGCCCTGCGCCGCTGCGACCTGACGGCGCAAATCAGCACCAAACTCAACCGCAGCCACCTCGTGCATGGCCGCGAGGCGCTCATCCTGCCCTGCCTCGGCCGCACCGACCGCGACGTACAGCACGGCGAGGAGCAGTTTGTGACGGTGGAAAATTCGATGGGCGTGGTGCATTCGTCAAGGGGAAATCTTGCGCCGCTCTCCGATCAGATGCTGAGCGAGCCGGTGATTGTGTGCCGCTTGGCGCAGGCGGTGTTTGGGGGTGGTAGCACGGCGTTCACGCCGTCGGGACCGCCGCCGTTTACGGCGAAACACCCCACGACGTTCGGCCATGAATGGCCTCATCCCGACGGCGTAAACGCCGTGCTACCGATACCCGATTGGGCCAAATACGCCCTCCACTACGACCACATCCGCACCGACATCGAGCGCACCATCCCCGGTTTCACAGACTACAACCGCCGGGTGCGCGAGCCGGGCGGCTTCTACCTGCCCAACGGCGCACGGGACGGAAAATTCAACACCAGCACCAGCAAGGCCAACTTCTACCTAGCCGAAGTACCTGAGCATCAACTCGCTGCGGACGAATACCTGATGATGACCATCCGCAGCCACGACCAGTTCAACACCACGATTTACGGCCTCGACGACCGCTACCGGGGCATCTACCACGAGCGGCGGGTGGTGATGATGAACCCCTGGGACATCAGCCAAGCCGGGCTCAGCGACGGCGACGTGGTGGATTTGTTCAACTACCACGACAGCGTGGAGCGCACGGCCCGCAACTTCATCGTGGTGGCTTACGACATCCCGACGCGCTGCGTAGCCACGTATTTTCCCGAAACCAACGTGCTGGTGCCCATCGGTGTGGTGGCGGAAAAAAGCGGTACGCCGGTGTCGAAGTCGGTGGTGGTGAAAATCAGGAAGGTTGGGGATGCAGTTATTTGAGGATTTGGGGATGGGTGTCCCTTCGTCCGACGACAAACTCGTCGGACGAAGGGACGCGTTGCGTATGCTCGTGAGGGTCTGCGACCCGACACGTTGCGTCGGCAAGTC
>JAYSUY010000467.1:0-4655 GCA_043718855.1 Saprospiraceae bacterium
GATTTTTTTGGAGCGTAAAGGGGCATCTCGAAAAATCCGTGTCTAATCCGTCTAACCCGTTTGATCCGCGTCCCATTGCTGTCTCGGTGGGTGGTGCAAAAAATTTTTCGCTGAAATTTAGCGGGCCACAGAAATATAATTTCTCAAAAAGCCCACAGTACCTTGCCGAAGTTTTCAAAACAGAATTCACAATCATCATTCACACTAATCCAAACCTTCATTTTTTGTATGAACAAATCTACACTATCCTCCCTGCTTGTGTTCTGCGGGTTCTTTCTGGCGCTGCTTGCACCGGGGAAATCTTGGGCGCAGACAGTTGACCTGTCCGGCAAGGTGTCGGGCTCAAACGGCGAGCCGCTGACCGGTGTCAGCGTATTCGTGGCTGGCTCGGGCTTAGGCTCGTACAGCGACTTGGACGGCACTTTCGCCATAAAAGGCCGACTGAGCGCCGGCACCTACACGCTGCGCACTTCGTACAGCAGCTACCGCAGCGCAGAGCGCAGCATCACGGTGGGGGCCGACGGCCTCCGCGAAACAAACATCGATCTGGTGCTTGCCGAAGATGCCATGAACCTCGACGAGGTGGTGGTCACCGGCAACTCGCCCACCGCCACCCGCAGGCAGTTGGGCAACGCCATCGGCGTGGTGGATGCCAAATCGCTCGAAAAAACCGGCTCACTGAACCCGCTCGGCGCCTTGGCGGGCAAAGTGGCGGGCGCACAGATCAGCCAAAACTCCGGCGACCCTGCTGGCGGCTTCTCGGTGCAGTTGCGCGGTGTTAACTCCATCAAAGGCTCCTCCGACCCGCTCTACATCGTGGACGGGGTGATCGTGGACAACTCCTCGCAGAACGTGATCAACCGCTCGGCGGATGCCATGACCACCAGTTTTGCCGCAGGCCAAAACCGCCTCGTGGACATCAACCCCAACGACATCGAGCGCATCGAGGTGCTCAACGGCGCATCGGCTGCCGCGCTCTACGGCTCGCGGGCTTCCAACGGCGTGGTACAGATTTTCACCAAACGCGGCCGCATGGGCAAGCCCTCGGTAGAGTTCAGCACCAGCGCCAGCCTGAGCCAACTGCGCCAAAAAGTGTTTTTTACCGAGCACGGCAAACGTTTCGGGGTAAAAGGAAACGGCCGCTTGGAGACGGCGCAAGACCGCCTCACCATCCTGCTCAACCTCTACCCGGCTGCCGCCGGAAAGTCGCAGGTGCAGACGATGACGGACAACAACATCAAGTTCGTGGCAGCGGGCAATACGCCCCGCAACCTGATCACCGACCAGTACGACGTGACGCGCTACGACTACCAAGACCTAATTTTTCAGAACGCCTACGGCACGGACAACTACCTCTCGGTGAAGGGCGGCACGGACAAGAGCAACTACTTCGCTTCGTTCGGCTATGCCAACAACGACGGTATCGTGCTGAACACCAATTTCAAAAAATATACAGGCCGCGTACGCCTCAACCAGACGCTCAACTCTTGGGCCTCGCTCTCGGCGGGCCTTGGCTACACCCTGAGCAAGAGCCAAGACATGCCCAACGGCAACAACTTCTTCAGCCCGGTGAGCACGATGTTCATCATGGACAACGTGTGGGATATCACCGAGCGCAGTGCTGATGGTACGCTCAAACAGGGCGAACTGGTGCGCATGAACCCGCTCTCGGTGCTCGAAACTTTCGACATCACCCAGCGCACCAACCGCACCATCGGCGACGTGAGCCTCAAACTTTTCCCCTTCAAAGGCTTCCGCGTGGACTACACGCTGGGCGGCGACGCTTACTCGCTGCAAGGCAACGAGCTGCACCCGCGCCTGCCCTACTCAGGCGTGAGCGCGGACTTCTACCCTGACGGCTATGTAGCAGTGGCGGTGAGCAACGTGCGCCAACTCAACAGCGACCTGATGGCGACCTACGAGACGAATTTGGGCAAAAGCCTTACTTCGACGACCACTGCCGGCTACCAGTACCAGTACTCCGAGGCGGATTTTGCGGGTGCAGAGGGCCGCGACTTGGCTCCGCTCATCCGCACCATCTCGGCGGCTTCCAACCTGTTCAACCTGCCGGTGCAGAGCATCTCGAAGTTCTCGCTCAACGGCTACTTTTTGCAGCAAACTTTTGGCTACAAAGACCAAGCGTTCCTCACGCTGGCTGGCCGCGTGGACGGCTCTTCGGCTTTCTCGAAAGAGAACCAGAACAACTTTTACCCGAAGGCCAGCCTGAGTTGGGTGGCTTCCGAACTGTTCAAAAACAGCAGCCTCGCCAAGTCGCTCAGCACCGTCAAACTCCGCGCCTCCTACGGGCAGGCGGGCAACCTGACGGGCATCGGCGCCTACGACCGCTTCAACAACTTCCCCGGCAGCAACTTGGCCGGCCTGCCCGCGATCCTGCCGCCCTCGGCGCTCAACAACCCCGACGTGGCACCTGAGCGCATGACCGAGACGGAAGGCGGCGCCGACATCGGCCTCTTCGGGAGCCGCATCGGACTGAGCGTCACGCTGTACAACCAAGACATTGAGAACCTAGCCTTTAACCGCCCGCTGCCGCCCTCCATCGGCGGCACGAGCATCGTGACCAACGTGGGCGCGATGAACAACAAGGGCGTAGAACTGCTGCTCACGGCTCAGGCACTGCGCACCAAAAACCTCTCTTGGGATTTGGGCCTCAACTTCACAGCCAATCGCAATGAGGTGTCGGGCATCGATGGCGTGCTCTCGCTGCGCGGCTCCGACGGTACACAGTCTGCGCTCAATGGCGAGCCGTTCGGCGTGTTCTTTGGACGTTATTACGCCCGCGACAACAGCGGTAATCTGCTGCTCACCGCACAAGGTTTGGTGCAGCCGGAGCGCGGCTTTGTATATACCGAAGCGGCGTACAACGAGGCCAGCCTGCCGGCTACTGCGCAGAAAGACCGCCTCTACCGCGCTGGTGGAAGTGTATTCGTTCCGGCCCGCGATGCCGCTACCGGCCAGCCGCTCACAGTCGGCACTCAGGAACTCCGCAAAGTGATCGGCAACCCGTACCCGGACTGGATCGGCTCGGTGACTTCGGCGCTGCGGTTCAAAAAACTGACCTTCAACTTCCAGTTCGACGCTTTCATGGGCGGCGACGTGTACAACTGGAACCGCATCACGAGCAACAACGTGGGTTTTGGCCCGCTGGCCGAAAAGGAACTGAAAGGCGAGGTGCCGCGCGGCTCGGTGGCCGCAGTGGCTGGCGGCATCAACGGCTCGCGCATCCAGGAGGAGCACATCGAAGACGCTTCGTACGTCAAACTCCGCGAAGTGGGCCTCACCTACAGTTTTGGCCGCCTCGGCCGCCGCTTTGAAGACCTGAGCGTCAGCCTGTTGGGCCGCAACCTGCTCTCCTTCGATGACTACCAGGGCTTCGACCCGGAGACCAACTCCGCAGGCCAGAACGACCGGGTGCGCGGCGACGACTTCGGCAACGTGCCCATCCCGCGCTCGTTCTCGGTGCGCGTGGCAGGACGGTTCTGACTTGTTGGGGATTGGGTTAGGTGTGGATTTGGTGATTTGAGGGCCAGGCGCAATGATTGAGCGCTGCTGACAAATCACCAAAGCACCGTCTAACCCAATCCCCAGCAGACCAAATCCCCCCATCACCAAATCCCCAATTCACCAAATCCACACTTTTCAAGCATTTTCTACCATGAAAAAAATACTCTTTGCACTCCTCATACCGGCCCTCGTGATGTTGGTTGGCTGCGAAAAAGAATTCAGCAACCCCAATGCCGCCGACGGCGGCGAGGTGGTGAAAAGTGCCGACGGCCTCACGGGCCTGATTGTCGGCATCAAGAAAAACTACTCGGTGAGTGCCCTCAGCGCACTGTACAACTCGGTGTCGGCCAACGGCCTCAGCACGAAAGAACTGTATGTGCTGAACACGGGCAACGGCGAATTGGCGGGCCTCGAAGCCGGCAAAGGCACAGTGGGCGCGAGCAACTCTTTCCTCCGCAACATCTGGACGAGTTGCCACACGGTGAAAGCCAACGCCCAACTGCTGATCGACAACTACCAGAACGTGCGCGAGCCGGGCACTACCGAGATGATCCGGGTGTACGGCCACTACTTCAAGGCGCTCGCCATCGGCACGCTGTGCAACTTCTGGGAGCAGGTGCCGACGGAGATCGTGGGTTCCGACGAGTTTCTGGCAGGCAAGCGCCCGGCCTTCAAGACCCGCGCCGCCGCTTTGCAGGAGGCTGTGGACTTGCTCAATGCCGCCGCTACCATCGCCGAAGCGACCGCGCCCTCCACCTACTTCAACGTGAAAGTGGGCACGGACATCGACATCAAAAACGCCTGTTACGCGCTGCTCGCCCGCTACAACACGATGTTGGGCAAAAGCGCGGATGCGCTGGCGGCGGCCAACAAGGTGGATTTGACAAAAAAATCGATCTTTAAGTTCGATGCCGTCAGCCCCAATCCGGTGTTCCGCACCTCGCTCGTGACCAACAACACCTACAACGGTCTGCCCAACTTTGGCTTGATGGGCGCGCTGGCCCCTGACGCTGCGGACGGGCGTATCCTGTTTTACCTCGGAGCCAATGCTGCTCCGGTGAAGGTGCAAGGCGTTTTCAAAAGCGATGCTGACCAGATTCCGCTCTACTTTCCGGGCGAGATCACGCTCATCA
>JAYSUY010000468.1:0-1723 GCA_043718855.1 Saprospiraceae bacterium
GGGCGATGGTGACGATCTGGCCCCGGTGGTAGGTGCTGTGGTTGAGGCAGTGGTGGATCATCTCGTAGCGGGGGCGGCTGTCTTCGCTGCCGTTAAAGAGGCGGAAGGCGACTGGCTCCTGCAAATCGGCGTCGGGCAGGGCGTGTATGTAGTCGGCAAAGCGCTGCGACATGGCGAGTACACCCTCAAAAACATCGGCGGTGGTGCCCTGAAAAGTTTGGGACAAAAAGGTGGTGGGCGGTATGCCTTGCAGCCGTTCGAGCCAGATTTTTTCCGCCCCCCAGATGTGCAGCAGGGTGAGGTGCAGCGTGGAAAAACTGGACGGAACTTCGCGCTCCATGAGTTCCAATGGCTTGGTTTGCAGCCAGTTGATCGTTTTGGCGTTGGCCCAGAGGTTGAAGGAGGAGTAGTCTTTGAGCAGGTGCATGAGTGAGAAAGAGTTTGAAGTTTGAAGGAGTTTGAAGTTTGAAGTTTGAAGGAGTTTGAAGTTGGGCTTCGGGCTTTTATCCGCCGTAGCCTTTGGCGAAGGAGGATGGGATTTCGGGAGATTGAAGTTTGAAGTTTCGGAAACGCGGCGAGGCTTGGGGCCGCCCTGTTCATCGTTTATCGTTCATACCTCATCGTTTCACACCGCCAGCCTTTTTCCCCAAAAAACTGGAGCGCGGCGGGCAGCACATAGCGGAGGTTGCGCTCGGCCTTCACGCTGTCGTGCATTAGCACGATGGAGCCGGGGCGGGCGTGGTCGGTGACGTGGCGAAGGCATTGCTGGGGCGAAAACCGGGAATCGTAGTCGCCGCTCAACACGTCCCACATCACAATCTGGAAGTGGCGGAGCAGCCAAGCGGACTGCTGGGGCAGCAATTTCCCGTAGGGTGGCCTGAACAACTTGCTGGGTACGACGCGGGCGCAGCGGCGCACGTTGTGGGCGTAAGTTGGGGTCGGAGTGTGCCAGCCGTTGAGGTGGTGGAAGGTGTGGTTGCCCACCGCGTGGCCTTCGTCCAGCACTTGCTGGAATACTTCGGGGTGTTTCACCACATTTTCTCCGACACAAAAAAACGTGGCCTTCGCGCCGTGCGCCCGCAGGGTATCGAGTACCCAGGGGGTGAGGTCAGGGATGGGGCCATCGTCGAAAGTCAGGTAAACCACCGGCTCAGCATTTGCTACCCGCCAGGTGTAGGCGGGCAGCAAATGCTGAATCAGGCGGGGAGTGTGGGCGCGGAACATAGCTTCAAAACTGATAGCCCACCAGTGCGTTGAGGTTGAATTGCCCCGTAGCGTCGGCATCTTCGCTGGGCAAAATAACCCCAAAGCCTGCCCCAATTTGAAACTTGATGGCTTTGGTGAGCGCAAACTGATAGCCCGTTTTTACGCCTACGCCAAACTGGGTGTCGCTTTCTGTGGCACTGATTAAGCCCGATATTTTGGCTTTGAGCAGGTACACAGAGGGGGCAAAACCCACATAGAAACCCTCAGTGGCGGATTTGGGGTACCAGCGGAATTCAGGCTCAAACGTCACGATACTCAGCCGTGCGGTCACGGATATGAGGCCGTTGCTCGCCGTTTCTTCCTTCGCGTTGTAGTTCACCCCAAAAACCAGCGAGGTTTTACTCCCCAACTGGTGTTCCAGCGCGGCTGAAAAACCGCCGTAGGATTCGTCATTCCCTTCCCCGATAAGCGTCAGCAGGTTGCCGCCGACTTTTACGATGTTGATTTTGTCTTGGGC
>JAYSUY010000469.1:0-13756 GCA_043718855.1 Saprospiraceae bacterium
GCCTCGAAACTTTGGTCAGGCACCGGCTCACGCAGCAGGACATCGCCAGCCTCACCGGCACCAGCCGCCAAACGGTGACTTCGGTGTTCAACGACCTCCGCAAATCGAACCTTATCCACTTCAACCGCAACACTATTTTGATCCGTGACATGGGGAAGTTGGCGTGATAGGGTAGAAGGTGGAGGGTAGAGGGTGCAAGGAACAGGGCCGCCACCCTCCACCTTCTACCGTAAATAATGCAAGTTTGATACACCCGTGTTTGAGGCTCTCCAGCAGAGGGGGGCCTTTTTTGTGGGTTGGTGACTGGTGGGTCAGTGATTGGTGGACTGGATTACGCCCAGTCACCAGTCGACCAATCACTAACCCACAGGTGCCAGTTGCACCTTCAGTCCATCGTGTTCGTCGTGGAGTTTGATCTGACAACCGAGGCGGCTGTTTTTCTGGACAAAAAAAGCGGAGTCCAGCATGGCCAGTTCGTCATCGGAGGCCTCGTGCAGCGGGTGGTCGCTGAGTATGTACACATGGCAGGAGGCGCACAGGGCCATACCGCCGCAGGTGCCTTCCACAGGCAGCTCGTACGCCTTGCAAATTTCCATGAGACTGAGGCCCATGTCGGTAGGAGCTTCGAGGACGTGGGGAAGGTTGTCGCGGTCGAGGATGGTGAGGGAGATCATATCGTTCATTTTCAAGTCGTTATGGCCAGCCCCTCCACCCCGGTCACGGTCGTGTACTTGAACGACAATTTGCGGTCAGGATGCACAATTTTGAAAGCCGACTGGCAGGCCAGTGTGGCTTCGTGGAAGCCGCAGAGAATGAGTTTGAGTTTGCCTGCGTAGGTGTTGATGTCGCCGATGGCAAAGATGCCCGGCACGTTGGTGGAGTAGTCGAATGTGTTCACTTCCACCGCGCTTTTGTCGATGCTTAGGCCCCAGTCGGCTACCGGCCCGAGTTTGGGCGTGAGGCCAAACAGCGGCACGAAGTGGTCGGTAGGGATGCTCAACTCGCCCTCCGTGTCGTGCTGCACCGTCACCGCCTCCAACTTGCCATCGCCTTGCAAACCAACGATTTGCGAGTTGGTGACAAGTTTGATCTTGCCCGCCTGTACCAAGTGCTGCACTTTTTCTACCGAATCCAGCGCGCCGCGAAACTCGGTGCGGCGGTGGACCAGCGTTAGTTCGCGGGCGACCTGCGAGAGGTAAATCGTCCAATCCAGTGCCGAGTCGCCGCCACCTGCGATCACCACACGGCTATTTTGGTAAAACTCCGGGTTGCGCACGAAATACTCCACGCCTCGGTCCTCGTACCGATCAATGCCCTCAATGGGCGGTTTGCGCGGCTCAAAACTGCCCAGCCCTCCGGCCACAAAGATGACAGGAGCCAAGAGTTGCGTCCCCCGCGAAGTTGTCAGGAGCCATCGCCCATCCTCCTGTTTATCAATGCTTTCGGCTCGTTCGCCGAGTGTGAAGCCGGGATTGAACGGCGCGATTTGGCGCATCAGGTTGCGCACCAGATCGCCCGCCAAAATCTCAGGGTAGCCTGGGATGTCGTAGATGGGTTTTTTTGGGTAAATCTCCGTGAGTTGCCCGCCCACCTGTGGCAGCGCGTCTATCAGGTGGCAGCGTAGTTTGAGCAGCCCGGCCTCGAACACGGCGAAGAGGCCGACGGGGCCTGCGCCGATGATGAGGATGTCAGTCTCGATCGTTTTATTCTGTGCCATTCAGGAGCAAAAAGATACCAAAATTGAAATTTTGAGGAGAAAAATCCATCTGGAAAGAGCGCCCCCAGTTTTCTTGGTCTTTTGATTTGTTGAAGTTAAAACCAACTTGGCCGAGGTTGCCACGCACACCCAATTTGGAGGTGATTTGATAGATCAAAGAGGGCGTGTAACCAGCACTGAGGTTTGTAAAAGATGTCTCATATGCTATCCCAGTATTTAAATCCTGGTAGTCACTTTTGCCAAATCTACCGGCAAACGAGATGCCCGATGCAAACGAAAATCGTTCGCCCAACCGGGAGTAGTGCCGCCAAAAGATGCTGGGGTTGACCGACGAAGACTTTAGGGTCCTGAAGAAGGGGTTATCGAAAGAGAAGTCGCGATTGGAATTGTAGCCTATACCCACGCCCAGTTCATCCTGAGCGTTTAGCATGTAACCTGCCGTTGCCCCGATGCCAAATTGGTAAGGAGATTTCAACTCTTTGGGAGCGTTTTTATCCTTAAACCTGGCGAAGTAGTTAACATTGGCATCCAAGAGGATTGCGCCTTTGCTGAACTGTGCCTCGGCATGGGCAGACCACAGGAGGCCGATGGAGAGCAGGAGGATTTTGTGTGCTTTGTTTGTCATAAGTCGCTGATTGAAAAATAATTGATTTTATTTTCCTTGAAAATTAGCCTTCCGCTTCTCCACAAACGCCGCCGCTCCTTCCCTAAAATCCTCAGTGCCGCAGCAGCCGCCGAAAGCATCCAACTCTGCGGTGAAGCCATCCACGCCGTCCTGGAAGTAGGCATTCACCGCTTCGATGACTTTGGCTACTGCGATGGGGGCTTTGGCAGCGATTTTTTCGATCAGTTCCTTCGCTTTCGCCACCTCTTCGCCAGCAGGCACCACATGGTTCACCAGCCCCAGTTGGTGCGCCTCTGCCGCGCCGATGATATCCGCCGTCAGCAGCAGTTCCATCGCTTTCGTCTTGCCGATGTACTGCACCAAGCGCTGGGTGCCGCCGTAGCCGGGCGTGAGGCCGAGGTTCACTTCGGGCTGGCCGAACTTCGCTTTTTCACCCGCCACGCGCAGGTGGCAAGCCATCGCCAGTTCGCAGCCGCCGCCCAGCGCGAAGCCATTGACCGCCGCCACTACGGGCTTTGCAAATCGCTCGATGCTAAAAAACACCTCCTGCCCGCGCTGTGCCACAGCGCGGCCCTGCGCTGCATCAAAATTTTGAAACTCGGTGATGTCGGCCCCAGCCACGAAGGCTTTTTCGCCTGCGCCGGTCAGCACCACGCCTTTCAGGTCGGCCATAGCGGGGGCGGCTTCTTCAAAAAAGTGCTTCAGTTCTACAAAAGTGCGGTCGTTGAGCGCGTTGAGTGCCCGCTCGCGGCTGATGGTGACGACGGCGATGCCATCGGTGGTTTCAACTTGTAGGATGTCGTAAGTCATGGCGGTGGAAGATGGTTGAGGATGTTGAGGTGTTGATTTGGGGAGGCGGTGATTCGGCGGCAAAAGTAGGCAAAGAGCGCAGGTCGGATTGCCGGGAGGGGTTCTAATCCACTTTTAGCACCTCAATCTCCTCTGCCTTCCACTGCACCGCCTGCGGCAGACCATAGGAACTCAGTCGGTTGTGGTAAAAATACAACACCCTGAAATTCAGGGAGATTACGTCGCCAGACTTGTTGAACAGCAGCGGCTTTTCGGCGTGGAAGGTGCCAAGATTTTTTACCCCCTCTCTCACCACATCGTCCGCGCTGAGGTGCAGTTCGGGGGCAAGTCGAATTTTTCCCAACTGCTCCATTTCCACGAGCCGCGTCTGCATCTGCCCCACCACATCCTCCACTGCTGCGAAGGGGAAAACATAATCGTCGGGCGGCAGACGAAGGATGCCGAACAGGTCAAGTTTCGGATTTTGGTGTACCAGCATCTGGAACACGGCATGGGCCACAAGGTGGCTGCTCAGGGCCACATTTTCCACCTGATACCTTCCGGCGATGCGCTCGGCCAGCAGTTTGGTGTACTCCTCTTCACGCTGGTGGTCTTCGTTTACCTCGTTTTTGGAAGTGAAGTAGTCGCGAATATCCAGTTCGTTGCCGAAGCGGTCGAAACTGCGGCCCTGCCCGTCCACGAAGTTGCCCAGCACATCCATCGGTTTGCCCACGCTCAGCGTGATATCGCTGGTAGTGGTGAAAAAACGCCACACAAAACGCAGCCAGCCGCGTATGCTTTTGCCGTCGTCTTTCAGCCGGATGTAGTTCTCCTTGCCCGTGCTGCGCAGGTGCTGCTCGATCAAAAAAGGCGCTTCCAGCACAAAATTGTAGCAGAGCACGATGGGGATGATGAATACCTTCGAAGAGTTTGAAGTTTGAAGTTTGGAGTTTGAAGTTCCAGACGAGTTTGAAGTTTGAAGTTGGAAGTTTGAAGTTGGCTCCGCACCCGGTATCCCAGAAGGTATCTCGGAGGGTGTCTCGAACTTCGAACTTCGAACTTCAAACTTCAAACTTCGAACTTCAAACTCCGAACTCTTCTGACACATCGCCCGCTGCGCTTCCACCGCCGTGCCGAGCAGACCCATTTTCAGGTCGGTCTCTAATTCGCCCGCACGAGAGCGCGTACCGCCGGGGAAAAACAGGCTGTTCACCCCGCGCTGGATGCTCAGGTTGCTCATCGCTTTCAGCGTTTCGAGGTAAATCGGGTTCTTTTTGCGGCGATCCACACGGTATGCACCGAGGCGGTTCATAAAATAAGCCGCCGGGCCAAAATTGTAGAGGTTGAGTCCTGCTCCGTAACTAAACGAGGGCAGCCCCATGATTTGGTCCATGGTGTAGCCCACAAGTATCGAGTCGAGGTTGCTGCTGTGGGTAGGTACCACCACGATGGTGCCATGCTGGAACAGTTCGCGTACGGCATCCACCTCGCCCACGATGTTGAGCCGCTCGTAGAGGTGGCGGCGGCCCCGAAAAATGGCACGCAGACTTCTGCCCACCGCTGCATTGAAGATGCGGTTGAAAAACGCCGTCAGGAAGCGCTGTGCAAAGCGGAACGTGCCGATCTGGAAGGTGCCGACAATCTCCTCCGAGTAGCGGTGGATGATCTTCTGGAGCAGCTCTTCATTCACCTCCTTCGCCTCCGGCTCATCGCGGTCGAGGCTCTTTTTGATGAGTTTTTTGCTGATTTTGTTCCAAAACTGCCGCTCGTTGGGTGGGTCTACCTTCCAGGGGTCTTCCTTGATTCGGATGCGCTCTTGGTACATGGCCTTCATGATCACATCGGCCAAGTCTTTGCGGTGGCGGCTGACGATGCGGCGGAACGTGAACTCGTCAATTTCGCGGAGGAACTCCGTGCGGTCTTTGCTCAGCCGGTAGATCGGCCAGTCCTCGATGCGCTCAATGACGCGAGAGTATATGGTGACTTCTTTTTTCACGCTGGAAGGTAGAAGATAGGAAATACAGGAAGGTCAGCTGTGGCGGATCGCCTTTTGGATATAGCTCAAAATCTCTTCCTTGCCCGTGCGACGCTCTGCCGAAGTGACAAAGTAGTGCGGCGGGGTTTCCCAAGTTTCAGAAAGTTCGCCCATAAACAGGGCGATGTTTTTTTGCACCGTGTCCCTGCCGATGCGGTCGGTTTTGGTGAAAGCAATGGTGAAGGGTATCTGGTTTTCGCCCAACTGATTGATGAGTTCCAAATCAATCTTCATCGGCGGGAGGGTCGAATCGACCAGCACAAACGCCAGGGCCAGCGTCTGACGGTTCAGCAGATAGCCGTCGATCATCATCGTCAGCTCAGTGCGTTTTTTTTTCGAGAGGCGGGCATAGCCATAGCCCGGCAAGTCCACCAGGTACCAAGTCTTGTTGATGAGGAAAAAATTGAGCAGTTGAGTCTTGCCAGGTGTACCAGACACCTTCGCCAACCCCTTCCGGGTCAGCATATTGATGAGCGAAGACTTGCCCACGTTGGAACGCCCGATGAATGCAAACTCCGCTTTCCCATCGGTCGGGCATTGGCTTTCGCGAGGGAAAGACGCGACAAATTCGGCACTGTTGATGTCCATAATTGAAGGGCGAAGGTAGATAGATTGGGCTACATAATCGCCTTCGGCGTACGCTAGGGTAAGTACCCTCTGATTTTCGGCCACCGAACCACTTAATGGACAAAAGGGCAAAAAAACAGACCGTTTTCTTCATATGCCTACCGCTCCCTGAAAATAGCCGCCGTTCCGTAAATTTACGTTGCCCCCTCGAAACGGGCGCGTATATCTTCGTCACAGTTTTCTCATAGTATGTTTTGATTTTTCCTACTGCTGTCCCTTTAATGCAGTAGGAATTTTTTTGAATAATCGCTTCCCTCTCTGGGCCTCCGCACATAATTTTTCTTCGGTTTGGCACTTGGCACGGTGCATTTTTTGCACCGTGCCGGGTGCGGAGTTCTCAGTTCAGGAAAGCGATAGGCCGATGGGGGCGCGTTACAGACGCGCCCCCATCGGCTTTTTAGCCGGTCTGCACATTCCTGCTCTGGCGGCTTTTGCGTACGTTTGCACATGGCTTTTTCCCACAAAAAAATATGGCTCGTCAGCGGGCTGCTGGCCCTCGCGATGGCTGCCTATGGGCAAGTACAAAGCAGTGCGTACCGCATTATGCTGAAAAAACTGCTTGCTCATACAGTACCTGAAATGCAGGTACAGCAATTGGTGGCTGACACTTCGGGTGTGCTGCTGTTGGATGCCCGAGAACCCAAAGAGTTCGCCATCAGCCATTTGGCCAATGCGCTTCATGTCGGGTACGATGATTTCAAACTGAGCGCAGTACCTGACTCCATCGCCAAAGACCGCCCCATCGTGGTGTATTGCTCGGTGGGATACCGCAGCGAAAAAGTGACCGAACGACTCCGCGCCGCCGGGTACACCCAGGTCTCCAACCTCTACGGCGGCATTTTTGAATGGGTGAATCAGGGCAACCCTGTGGTGGACAGCCAAGGCGCGACGAAACGTGTGCACGGCTACAGTCGAGCGTGGGGCGTGTGGCTAAAAAAAGGAAAAAAGGTGTACGAGTGAGCAGTACACCTCAGTTCTCACCCCTCGCTTTCTTGGCAAACTCCCACACGGCTATGCCAGCCGCCACCGCCACGTTGATGGAGTGCTTGGTGCCAAATTGTGGGATTTCGAGCGTACCGTCGCAGAGCGCAAGCGCGGCCTCGTCCACACCGTCCACCTCGTTGCCCAACAGGAGCGCGTAGTGGGTGCCTTTTTCGGGAAAAAAATCTTGCAACCAAATTTTCGGCGTAGCCTGTTCCAGCGCGAGTACATGGTAGCCCTGCTCGTGCAGCGAGTGGACGGCTTCGGTGGTGTCAGCGCAGTATTCCCAGGCTACTGAGTCGGTGCTGCCAAGGGCTGTTTTCAGGATTTCGCGGTGGGGGGGCTGGGCAGTGATGCCGCAGAGCACGATCTTTTTTACCAAAAATGCATCGGCAGTGCGGAAGATGGAGCCGACGTTCAGCCCGGAGCGCACGTTGTCGAGCACCAGCACCAGCGGCAGTTTGCTGGATGCTCGGAAGGATTCCACCGATTGGCGCTGAAGTGCCGCCATGCTGAGTTTTTCCATAAAAATGACCAGATTTAGCCTTCTGCCAACGAGAAAGCCCCCACAAGCAGGATGCTTGCGGGGGCTTTTTTCTGGAGGTTTCCAGCGGATTCGAACCGCTGTAGCAGCTTTTGCAGAGCTGTGCCTAACCGCTCGGCCAGGAAACCATCGTGCGGAATTGGAGTGCAAAGAAATGGGTTTTCTCTGGAAACCCGCAAGCCTCTGTGGAAATGAATTTTATTTTCCTTGAATACCCCAACTTGGTGGCTTGCCATATATTTGGGCGGCCTTAACCGTAAACCCATTTTTATTTTGCTAACCGTTTCACTCAACTCAAACACATTCTGACATCGCATGGGAAATTTAGATTACGCTGTTTTTTTGGTTTACTTCCTGATCGTGGCGGGCTACGGTTATTGGATTTACCAGCAGAAAAAATCTGCGCAGGCCAGCGCGAAAGATTTCTTTTTGGCCGAAGGCTCGCTCACTTGGTGGGCCATTGGCGCATCGCTCATCGCCTCCAACATCAGCGCCGAGCAGTTTGTCGGCATGAGCGGATCGGGCTTTGCCATGGGCCTGGCCATTGCTTCCTACGAATGGATGGCAGCGGTGACGCTGCTCGTGGTGGCCGTGTTTTTCCTGCCCATCTACCTGAAAAACAAGATTTACACCATGCCGCAGTTTCTGGCGCAGCGGTTTAGCCCCTTGGTGGCGACCATCATGGCCGTGTTCTGGCTGCTGGTTTACGTTTTCGTCAACCTCACCTCCATCCTGTACCTCGGCGCACTGGCGGTGAGCACCATTTCTGGGCTGAGTT
This sequence comes from Saprospiraceae bacterium, assembly GCA_043718855.1. Taxonomy (GTDB): domain Bacteria; phylum Bacteroidota; class Bacteroidia; order Chitinophagales; family Saprospiraceae; genus M3007. The sequence goes on from JAYSUY010000469.1 coordinate 8,097, forward strand.
TCACCACTTGCTCCATCGGTTTGTGCGTGTTCGCGGTGGTGATCACGCTCGGCGGCATGAAGGTGATCGGCTACACCGACGTGATCCAGGTGGTGGTGCTGATACTCGGCGGTTTGGCCACCACTTACATCGCGCTGGATCTGGTGGCGCAACATTTCGGCGGTTCAGGCGCGATGGACGGCCTTGCCTTGCTGCGCGAAAAAGCGGGCGACCACTTCCACATGATACTCCAGCCGGGCCAGATGATGATGCCCGACGGACAGGGCGGCATGGAGGATGCGTACAACAAACTGCCGGGCCTGGCGGTCATCGTCGGCGCGATGTGGATCGCCAACCTCAACTACTGGGGCTTCAACCAGTACATCACGCAACGGGCTTTGGGTGCCGATCTGCCGACGGCCCGCGCGGGCCTGCTCTTCGCGGCTTTCCTGAAACTGCTGATGCCGATCATCGTAGTGCTGCCGGGCATTGCGGCCTACCTGCTGTACCGCGAGGGCCAGTTTCAAAACGAGATGATGACCAACGGCGCGGTGGTGCCCGACAGGGCTTACCCCGTGCTGCTCAACCTGTTGCCTGTGGGCCTGAAGGGCCTCTCGTTCGCTGCCTTGACGGCTGCCATCGTGGCTTCGCTGGCGGGCAAGGCCAACAGCATCTCGACCATTTTCACGCTGGACTTGTACAAAAACTACTTCAACCGGGAGGCCGACGAGGCCACGCAGGTGCGCGTGGGGCGTATCGTGATCGTTGTAGCGATGATCATCGGGGTGATTGTGGCACCTGTGCTGGCTAATTTCGGCCAAGCCTTCCAGTTCATCCAAGATTTCACTGGGCTGATTTCGCCGGGCGTGGTGGCGATCTTCTTGCTCGGCTTTTTCTGGAAAAAAGCCACGGCAAACGCTGCGCTGGCTGCTGCGCTGGCCACCATCCCTATCGGGCTGTTGCTGAAAGGCCAGTTGGAGTACCTGCCGTTCTTGCACCGCATGGGCTGGGTATTTGTCGTGCTGGTGGCGCTGATGGTGGTAGTGAGCCTGCTCGACAAGCGCGGGCAGCAGAAGGTGCCTACCATCGAGGTACACCCGTCCATGTTCCGCACCTCGCCGGGCTTCACCATCGGCATGGTGCTGGTGCTGGGCATTATCGCTGCGCTGTACACGATTTTCTGGTAAACGGCACTCCGAGACTTGGCTACGATGACGAGAGCCGCCCCGATGAATCGGGGCGGCTCTTGTCTTTGGGTGCTTGCTGCGCCCGCGATGCTGTACCTCATTATCAAATTCCTCACTTCCGCTTCGAACTCCCCGGCACTGGATATTTCTGTGCATAACCTCGTGCTTTGGGCTGCAACGCGCGGAGTTTTTCGCTGCGCTTGGAAGGGTCTGGGTGGGTGCTGAGGAACTCTGGTGGGCGGGTACCGCCGCCCATTTTGCCCATGCGCTCCCAGAAGGGGGCAGCCTCGGCGGGGTTGTAGCCGGCCATCGCCATGAGGTAGAGGCCCATTTCGTCGGCTTCTGATTCGTGCTTGCGGCTGAACGGCAGCAGTACGCCCACTTGCGCTCCGGCTCCGGCGGCCTGCATCAGCAGGTTGCGCGTGGCGGCGGGTTTCTGTGCCATGGCCAAGCCCAGATCGAGCGTAGTGAGGCCCAGTTGGGTGACCAAGCCTTGGCTCATGCGCTCGTTGCCGTGGTTGGCAAGGGCGTGGGCGATTTCGTGGCCCATTACCACAGCCAGCGCGTCCTCATTTTGAGTCACTTTCAGGATGCCCGTGTACACTACCACTTTGCCGCCTGGCATACAGAAGGCGTTGACTGTGGGGTCGTCCACCACATTGAATTCCCAAGCGAAGTTTTTCAGATCGCTGCTCAGGTTTTTAGAGCGGTAAAACACCTCGGTAGCGAGTTTCAGGTCATTGCCTACTCGGCGCACCAATTCCACTTCGCTGCTGCCAGAAGGGGCCGCTTTGTTCTGCGACAAAAAGGAACGGTACTCGGTGAGGCTCATCTGGTTGAGCGTAGATATCGGAATCAGGTTGAGGGATTTACGTCCGGTGAAGACGTTTTTGCTGCAAGCCCACATGAAGGGCAGTAGCAGGAGGATGAACAAACTTTTTTTCCACATAGTGTTGACGTATTGTTTCGGTTAAGAGAAATGTTGATGGTCGGTAGGGCAGTTGAGGAACGGGTGAATAATAACTGGTCAATTTGATGTCATTCCTTTTCACCCAGATGACCCATCTTTTTGATTAAATAGCCCCACTATTCGCTCAAAAAGATAGGCCATCTGAGCAAAAACTAACCTACCTGAAATTCACAAGTTATTATTCACCCGTTCCTTAGACTACAAAACAACGCCCAAGTCATGTTTGTTAAAAAAACTGTGCCAGCGCATGGGCGACAGCCAAATCACCCAATCCACGCACATCACCAGTGCAATCACTGCCGGTATTTCTCCTCATACTTCCGGGCCAGCCGTTTTTGCTTGTTGTCGAGGTTGATCTCGCGGCCCTGGATGAAAGCCGCAGTCACTTGGCAGCCGCGCATATCGAGCGCATCGCCTTCGCTGATGAACAGTGTCGCGTCTTTGCCTAGTTCGAGGGAGCCACACTGACTGTCAATCCGTAAAATTTTGGCGGTGTTCAGCGTCAGGGCACTCAGTGCGGCTTCTTTCGGGAGGCCAAAGCCGACGGACTGCCCGGCCTGAAAGGCCAAGTTGCGCTGCTGCCAAGCCCCATCGATGGAGAATGCGAACAGCACACCTTTTTCTTGCAAGGTGGTGGCCGTTTTGAAGGGCTGATCTACATCCTCGTCGTCGCGGCTGGGCAAGCGCTGGGTGCGGCTCAGCACCACCGGCACGTTGTGGCTTTTCAGGAAATCGGCCACAAGCCAAGCATCGTTGCCGCCCATCAGCACGGTGCGCAGGCCGTAGCCTTCAGCAAACAGCACGGCCTCCTGGATGGTCTTGGCGTGGTCGGTATGTACAAACAGGGTTTGTTTTTGGTCAAAAAGGCCGCGCATGGCTTCAAATTTCAAGTTTTTCACCTCTGGCGCGGGCTGCTGCGCGTAGGCGCGGGCCTCATCGAAGTAGCGACGCAGGGCCAGCACATCCTTGTCGTACTGCTCGTTTTTCTGCATCTGCGGGTTAGCGAAGCCGCCAAAACTTTGCAGCGCGGGCCAGTTGAGGTGTAGGCCATCGTCGGCGCGAAGGGCGGCATCCTCCCAGTTCCAAGCGTCCAGTTGCACCACGGAGGAGGTGCCGCTCACGGTGCCGCCTTCGGGGGTGATCTGGGCCAGCAGCACACCGTTGCAGCGCACCGTGGGGATGACTTCGGAGTCGGTGTTGTAAGCCACCAGCGCACGGGCGTTGGGATTGATGCCGCCGATTTCGGCAAAATCCTGGGTGGCACGCACGGCTTCCACCTCCACGAGGCCCAGCCGGGTATCGGGCGCAATGAAGCCGGGATAGACGTGCTTGCCGGTGGCATCGAAGATTTTACCGTACTTGGAGCGGTCGATGCGGATGGTAGCGGCATCGGCCACGAGGGTCAGTTTGCCCGCCTCAAAACCGATGGCGCTGTTGGCGATCACGGTGCCATTGCCCAAGTGCGCGGTGGCTCCCATGACGAGGATGGCCGCTTTTTGCGCGGGCGCAGGGGTGGGCGATTGGGCGTGGGTGAGGGTGCTGAGCAGGCTGGTGGCGAGCAGAGAGAGGAAGACTTGCCCGCCGAAGCCTCGGCGGAGGAGGGAAAATTTGCGCATGGGCAGTGGCATGTTGAATGGTGTGGACTGGTGGGGCAAATGTAGGAGAAATGTTGAGGCAACCCACTGCATGGCCGCCGCCCGCTACAAACTCCCGGCCACAAATCGGAAAAATGTTAAGGTTGACGGATAAGAGCGAAAATCGTTTTTCGTCGCGCCCGCTCAAAAATGCCTACCTATATTTGGCTATCGAAAACGCTTGTGCGCACACTTGTTTCCGATGATTTCAGTTCACTTTTTCAATGACCGACCACTTTATGAACAACATCTTTAATTTCGCCGCCACGCCGCCACGCCGCCACGCCGCCACGCCCGTAGCTGGGGAGACGTATTTCTGTGCCTGATGCTGGCTTTCACAATCTTCAATGCCCCACTGTACGCACAGGTAGAGGGCGGAGGCGATGATGGAGATCTCCCTCCAAAAGCAAACATCGACTGCTACAACATCAACGTAGATTTCTCTGGCATCCCCGGCGGGTCTGAGTATTTCTGGGACTTTGGGGATGGGGCGACCGCTACCACAAACACCAACAAGGCCAATCACGTGTATACCGACATAAACCCCTATCTCGATCCAATTGTGGCACGTTACAGGAGAGATGGAGGGGATTGGTTCGAGCAACCAGTTGAGTTTCCCGGTGCCTTTGTCGGCACCGGCTGCGGAAGCACCCGCAAGGTCAGCCAGTTGGTGGCAGCAGGCATTTTCCCTCCCAACAGCATGGCAGGCATCAAACTCTACATCTTCGGGGATTTGGAGGTAGATGTCTCTTACCAGTTCGACAACTGTGATGTGTTCGTCAGTTCTGGCGGCAAGATCATCCTCACGCAGAGTTGCACCCTGCTTGATGTGGTCAACAACACGGTCATGGACGCACATACTGTGTCGGGGAGCCTCACTTGCAGTGAGACGCTTTGGCATGGTATCGAGATGGAGCCAGGTAGTGCTTTGGAAACGAACGGGGCAACAATCCGGAACGCCTACTTCGCCATCTCTTCCAGTTTTGGCCCTTGGGGTTTTCCTATTCCTCGTATGTTGGGCTTGGTCAACACCACTTTTGAGCGCAATTTCATCGGCATTCACTTTACAAAGGGGCAGTTTGCCATCAACAAATTCATCAACAACACCTTCGTAGGTGCCTACGACCAACAAATCTACCAGATAGGCACTTGCGGCGCAACACCACCGACAGTGCCAGCAGTACCCTTTGTTCGGCGTACCTACTGTGGTATCTACTTCGACGGCTCCTTTGAATTCAATGGCAAAGGGTATCTCTCTTTACCGCCTAACAGCTCTGGCAACGTGTTCAAAGATCTGCAAGCGGGTATCGTTGCCCTCAACGGCACGACCAACATCCGGGGTTCTCGGTTTGAAAACATCCGAAAATTACTGAACAACACGGCTGCCCACCAAGCTACTGCCATCACATTTATGGACAACATCGGCGGCAATATCCATCGCTTGGTGGTGGCTGGTTTGGGCAAAAACGGTACGCCGACAGTAACCAATGCTGAACGAGGTATCTACGCGCTCACCTCGCAGCCGATGACGCAAACTCACATCTCCAACTGCCGAATGACCGAGGTACAGAACGGTGTACTCTTAGACGAGGGCGCGCAAGGTGCAATGGGCAACTTCGATGATGTGCGCATTCAGGATAACTATGTGGGGTGTACGAGGTACTTCAACACCATCCAAGCCACTTCTGCGGGCATCAATATCAATGACCCAAATACAGTGTACAGCAACATTGAAATTATAAACAACGAGGTCATTGTAGATCAGCCCGAAGGTTTTCTACCTATCTACAACCCCGCTCTCGGACTAACGGGCATCCAAGTGACTGCGATGGTACCGCAAATCCCCAATACTTTGATGGCTTTGCAAATAGGTGGAAACACTGTTGAGAT
>JAYSUY010000470.1:0-4645 GCA_043718855.1 Saprospiraceae bacterium
GGTGAAAACACCAAGCGCGGCGTGAAACATCTTAGTTATGGCTTTTCAAATATTTCTTATCCTATTCCTACCAATCGGACTATTCTATTTTATCTTCATGAAATTTTTGAAGATAAGTAGGAATATGGTTAATCGACTAATTTGGTCGATTCTTACTGTAATCTGGTTCGCTACATTTTACTATTTCGCCTTTAAGTTGCGAAACAACTTACAATACCACCCTGTTTTTCAAGGTATTGGGACTTTTGTTATATCCGGGTTCGTCTATCAATCTCTTTCGATGTTGAGAGAGGTTTTTAAGGAGCATAGGGGATAGAAAATAGTCTTACCGTTTTTGGCCCCCCGCCAGCACCACACAGCGGAGCGAAATACCAGACCCGAAGCACCCTACACCCTGACATTAACCCATTGAAAACCAAGCACATTTTACTCGGCATCCCTTTCCATCCCGACGAATCGGGATTGGCGGGGACGCCAACAACGGCAAAAATTTGAAATACTTAGCCAACCTAAAAAAGTACCTTGAAGATGGCAAAGTCATAGCTGCTGAAGCTATTGGTCTTGTGGGAGGATTGTTGTGGAGCATATCAGAGAACCAGTGGATCGTCTCAGAAAAGTGGAACCTTGAACCGTTGATTTTACTATTTGCTTCTGTTGTTGCGCTCCTGTTTAGCATTTTCAATAGGCTCTTATCCCAAAAGGAATCAAGGAGCAATCACGACATAAGGATACTTAATTGGATAACAAGTACGCTCCAACCCTTTGGCGCTATTCGGTTTCTTAGAACCTATGAATTTAGCAAGAGGACTTTTCAAGATAACGTCTTGACTCCTATATTTCACTTTCCAGCGGAAGTTGCAACAGCTCCATTGATTAAGTTTCACAACCCTGATTTAGAGAAGGCGTGGTACGATTTACAAGACTCAATAGACTCTTTCAAGGACTCATTTGCTCATAATACCTTTCCTGTACGGGGGGCTCTTAGCCTTCAGGAGATTCCCCCAGAGTGGGAGTATGAGCAACCTGAGCGTTACGGACAGGCTCTAAAAGAATTAAATCTTGGGTCTCTAAAAGTTGTAGAGTCCTATGACCGCGTGATTAGTTTAGGTTTTGAAATCTTAGGCGTAAGCCCTCCCTTGCCTACTCAATTGCAAACGTTTGCCAGCAATGCACAGTAGATCAAAACATCAAATCCCCGCCAACAACATAGAACAACAACCCATGCTCACCTTCTCCCATATCTCTACCACCCTCGCCGTCCACCGCGCCCACCTGTTCATCATGTACCCGCTGAAAAGCCTCGCCATCTTCGGCTCCGTCAGCCGGGGGGACAACGGGCCGGAAAGCGACGTGGACATCATGGTGGAGTTCACCCAGCCGGTGGGCATGGCCTTCATCGAATTGGCCCTCGAACTCGAAGACATCCTCGGTTGCAAAGTGGACTTGGTGTCCCGCGACGGGGTGAAAACCAAGTATATGCAGCACATCGAACCCGACCTGAAATATGTCTAAGCGCACCAACAAAGAATTGCTGTCCGATGTAGTCGAGGCAATTGACAAAATCATGCTCTACACGACGGGCATGGACTTCGAGATTTTTGCCCGAAACGATCTGGTCAAAGATGCCGTAGCCAGAAACTTCACCATCATCGGCGAAGCCAGCAGCCGGTTGGAGGATTCTTTTCGGGAACAATTCCCCGATGTGCAGTGGCAGAAAATCCGAGGGCTTCGCAACCGCGTCGTCCACGATTATGTCGGCATTGACTACCGGATACTCTGGATGATTCGGGAAGAAAATCTGCCGGAGGTCAAGACCCAAATCGAGCAAATCATCGCTCAAATCAAAACACTACACTAAGAAAATCAGCACCTTACACACACTATGATGCAAGTAATCAAACGCTCCGGCCAACGCGAAGAAGTGTCTTTCGACAAGATCACCGCGCGGCTCAGAAAAATGTCCTACGGCCTTGACACGGGCTTCGTCAACATCATCGAAGTCTCCAAAAAGGTCATCATGGGCCTCTACGACGGCGTGACCACCGTAGAACTCGACAACCTCGCGGCAGAGACCGCCGCCACCATGGCCACCGTCCACCCGGACTACGCCCTGCTGGCCGCCCGCATCGCCGTGAGCAACCTCCACCGCGAGACCGATAAGTCGTTCTCCAAAGTTGTGGATGACCTCTACCACTACGTGGACCCCAAAACGGGCGACCGCGCGGGTCTTATCGGCGACAGCACCCACCAGATCGTGCTGAAAAACAAGACCAAACTCGACTCGGCCATCATCTACGACCGCGACTTCGAGTTCGACTACTTCGGCTTCAAAACCCTTGAGCGCTCCTACCTGATGCGCATGAACGGCAAAGTCGTGGAGCGTCCGCAGCACCTGTTCATGCGCGTGGCCGTCGGCATCCACGGCAGCGACATCGAAGCGGCCATCGAGACCTACAACCTGATGAGCGAGCGCTGGTTTATCCACGCCACGCCCACCCTGTTCAACGCCGGGTCGCCCAAGCCGCAGATGTCGTCGTGCTTCCTGCTCCAAATGACCGACGACAGCATCGCGGGCATTTTCGAGACCCTCACGCGCTGCGCCCTCATCTCGCAGAGCGCGGGCGGTATCGGCCTCAGCATCCACAACATCCGCGCCACCGGCTCCTACATCAAAGGCACGGGCGGTACCTCCAACGGCATCATCCCGATGCTGCGCGTGTTCAACGATGCGGCCCGCTACGTGGACCAAGGCGGTGGCAAGCGGAAGGGCGCGTTCGCGGTGTACATCGAACCTTGGCACGCCGACATCTTTGAGTTTTTGGAACTAAAAAAGAACCACGGCAAGGAGGAGATGCGTGCCCGCGACTTGTTCTACGCGCTGTGGATCAGCGACTTGTTCATGGAGCGCGTGAAAGCCGATGCCGACTGGTCGCTGTTCGATCCGAACGAAGCACCCGGTTTGTTCGATGTGTACGGAGCCAAATTCGAGGCACTCTACCACCAGTACGAGCAGGAAGGCAAGGCCCGCAAAGTGGTGAAAGCCCGCGACCTCTGGACGGCTGTGCTGGAAAGCCAGACCGAGACGGGTACGCCCTACATCCTGTACAAGGACGCGGCCAACCAGAAGAGCAACCAGCAGAATCTGGGTACCATCCGCTCCTCCAACCTCTGCACGGAGATCATCGAGTATACCTCAGCCGACGAAGTGGCGGTGTGCAACTTGGCCTCCATCGCGCTGCCCAAATTTGTCGCCAACGGCAAGTTTGACTTCCAACGCCTGTTCGACATCACCAGCGTGGCTACCCGCAACCTGAACAAGGTGATTGACGTGAATTTTTACCCGATTCCCGAAGCCCGCAACTCCAATATGCGCCACCGCCCCATTGGGCTGGGGGTGCAGGGCTTGGCCGATGCGTTCATCCTGATGGGTATGCCGTTCGACAGCGACGCGGCCAAGCAGATGAACAAGGACATTTTCGAGACCATCTATTTCGCGGCGGTGACCGAGTCGGCGAATCTGGCCGAAAAGCACGGCGCGTACGAAACCTTCCAAGGTTCGCCGATGAGCAAGGGGATGTTCCAGTTCGACCTCTGGGGCGTAACTCCTTCAAAACGTTGGGATTGGGACGGCCTGCGCGAGCGCGTCAAGCAAGTGGGCATCCGCAATTCGCTGCTCGTGGCACCCATGCCGACGGCCAGCACCAGCCAGATTTTGGGCAACAACGAGTGCTTCGAGCCGTACACGAGCAACCTCTACACCCGCCGCACGCTCGCAGGTGAGCACATCGTGGTGAACAAGCACCTGATGCGCGACCTCGTGCGCCTCGGCCTCTGGAACGAGGAGATGCGCGAAGCCATCATGGCCGCCAACGGCTCGGTGCAGGGTCTCGAAGACATCCCGCAGCGCGTCCGCGACATCTACAAAACGGCCTACGAAATCAGCCAAAAAGTCATCATTGACATGAGCGCCGACCGGGGCGCGTACATCTGCCAGAGCCAGAGCCTCAACGTGTTCATGGAAGCGCCGACGTTCGCCAAACTTTCGTCCATGCACTTCTACGCTTGGCAAAAAGGGCTGAAAACCGGGATGTACTACCTCCGCTCGAAGGCCGCGACCGACCCGATCAAGTTCACGCTCAGCCAGAAGCACCAGCAGAAGTATGTCACGAAGGCCGATGCGCCCATCGTGAGTGCCACCATCCCAGCGGTGGAGGCCCATGCTCCGGCTCCTGTATCGACCATGAGCGCACTTGACATCGAACAGGTGTCGGGCAAAATTTGCAGTTTGGACAATCCTGACTGCGAAGCGTGCAGCGCGTAAGCGAACGATGAACGATGAGGTATGAACTATGAACCATGAGGTTGCGCTCTTGCCTAGTTGTTCATACCTCATCGTTCATAGTTCATAGTTTAAAAAATGGCCCGCCAACAGCAGCATCCACACAGCCGGGATTCGCTTTTACAGTTCCTCCACTGCAGCGCCTTTTCCCACACCACTTTCCCGGCTGGCTGCTGTTGCGCGGCTTTTTTATTGCCCTAAATTCGATACCAATTTGAAAAACCGCCGCAAAAACAACCCTGCCTGAATGATCAGCGCGATCAGGTAGCCCATCCAAATACCCTTAGCATTCCATCCCTGATGCAC
>JAYSUY010000048.1:0-2432 GCA_043718855.1 Saprospiraceae bacterium
TTGGACATTGGACATTCCTTGTTGGACATTGGACATTCTTCCCCCGCCGATGGGGGTACCCGCCCTAACGCCGCATCTCAACTATCGAAACACACTTTGCAAAAATGTCAGCCGAAGAATATCACCACCTCCTGTATAAAAAACTGCTCGAAGGCCTAAGTGCCGAAGAAGAGCAGCTGCTCAAGGCTTGGCTAAAAGAATCGAACGAACACCGCCAAACAGCAGCCGAAGTCGAAGCCATTTTCAGGGCCACTGCCGTGGAACCCCCTCAGGTAGATGTCCCGACTGAACTCGCTGCATTGAAAAAACGCCTCCGCGCCGAAGCCGCTCCACAACCCGAACTGACGGTGACCCACCGCGCTCCGAAGTATTGGATGTGGGCCGCAGCAGCCTCCTTCTTACTCCTTGCCGGTGCTTTTTTCCTCTTTCAAAAAAATCAACCACCCACCGAAACCTGGGTCACCATCTCATCAGAAACCAATCAAAATCAACTCGTTGCACTACCCGATGGCTCGAAAGTATGGCTCAACAGCCACAGCACCCTATCCTTTGCCCCTAGTTTTGAGGGCCTTGCCGAGCGCAAAGTGCAACTTGATGGAGAGGCGTTTTTTGAGGTCGAAAAAGACCCAGCCCACCCCTTCGTAGTCGAGGCTGGCCCATGCAAAGTCCGCGTACTGGGCACCTCATTCAACGTGCGCGCACGGCCCGACGAACCGACCTGCGATGTAGAAGTGCGCACCGGACGAGTGCGTGTATCAGCCCAATCCGAAACGGCTGAATTGGTCGCCGGCCAGCGAGCCGTATTCGACAAGCCCTCGAAAAAACTCACTGCCTCGGCACAAGACATAGCCCAGGTGGCTGACTGGCGAAGCACCGAAATTTCGTTTCAAAAAATTTCCCTGCAAGAAGCGGCCCAGCGGCTCAGCCGCCGTTTTGGGCAAAAAATCGAAGTAGAAAACCCTGCGCTGGCCACCTGCCTCTACTCCAATTACTTCCCCCGAGCCGACCTGAGTGCCGTGCTGACCAACCTTGAAGCCGTTTTTAGCGTAAGCGTAGAAAAAACAGGCGAAGGCTACCGACTCAAGGGCGGGCGATGCCCGCGATAAAAACTAGTGGCCATGACACAGAAACAACTCTTCCTCGCTGCATTTAGCAGCCTTGTCCTACTTCTTTGCGCCGACCCTTCGCAGGTGTCGGCGCAAACCATTTTGACACAACGTCTTGATTTTGAGGCCACCGACCGGCCCATCGGCGAGGCACTCATTGACCTCAGCCGGGCATCAGGTGCCTCCATCGGCTTCAGCGAGCAGATTTTTGAGCGCCCCCTGCGGGTGCGGGTTTCGGCCCGAAACGAGCGCCTCTCCACCATACTTGACCGGGTGCTGGACGGCACAGGAGTTGGTTGGCAGGAATCGGGCGGCCAAATCCTGCTGTTCAAAAAACCACCCCCAGAGCGCACCCTGTCGGGCTTTGTGGAAGACGCAAGCAGCGGCGAGCGGCTCGTGGGGGCGTTCGTCATGGACTTGGCTTCTGGCCGCTCGGCCACCAGCAACGGCTACGGTTTTTTCAGCCTGCGGCTGCCCGGCGGCGCGGCGGCGCGGCTCATGGTGTCCATGCTCGGCTTCCAATTCACGCACCTGCAACTCTCGGCTGGCCCCGACCAGCGGCTGCGGCTGCCGCTCCAACCACTGGTGTCTGACCTCACGGACGTAGAAGTATCCAGCGATTCGGTGGAGGCGCGGCTACGGGCGTTTTTTCCCAAAAAAGAAGAAAATCTGGCGCGTATGCCGCTCAACCGGATGCCTGCGCTGGGCGGCGAAGCCGATCTGATGCGCTCGGCGGCGCTGCTCCCGGGTATCGAATCGAGCCTGGACGGGCTGGGCGGATGGAGTGTGCGCGGCGGCGACACGGACCAGAACTTGGTACTAATCGATGACGCGGTGGTGTTCAGCCCGACACACGGACTGGGGCTTTTTTCGGTGTTCAACCCCGACATCGTGCGTTCGGCACGGCTGTGGAAGGGCGATGCGCCGACCCGCTTCGGCGGGCGGGCGGCCTCAGCACTGGATGTGCGCACCCGCGAGGGCAATATGCAGCGGGTGGCTGGCTCGGCTTCACTGGGCTGGCTGGCTGGGCGAATGTCGCTCGAAGTGCCGCTGAAAAAAGACCAAGGTGCGCTGCTGTTCTCTGCCCGCCGCTCGTTGGTGGGGCCGATTTTGAGGCATTTTACCCAAAAAGAAAAAGCGGAAGACGGAGACGATGGTGAGTCTAACTACCACTTTTCAGACTTCAATTTGAAAACAAACTGGTCGTTTGATACGCGCAATCGCTTGTATCTGAGCCTATACGAGGGGCGCGACTATTTTCTGGACGAAAACAAAAGCAGTATCACTTTCGACTCCATCCTCCCGCCAGACCCCGATATGCCGCCC
>JAYSUY010000471.1:0-4642 GCA_043718855.1 Saprospiraceae bacterium
CGAACCCAGCGACGACACAAGCACAGGTTACGGTGGAGGGTTTAGGCGAAAAAGGCGGTGATCTCACGGTGTTGGATGCACAGGGCCGCGTGGTGTGGAAGCAGCGCGTCGGGTCGGAGGCCCTCACGAGCAGCACGCTGACGCTGGATGTATCGGGAGAAAAATTTGCCGCAGGCCTCTACTTCGTGATGCTGCGCAGCGAGGGTAGTACGGTGACAAAACGGCTGGTGGTGAGCAGGTTGTAAAAATTTACTCACCCAACATGGCAAGCGGCGGCACGACCTGGAGTCGTGTCGCCTCTTTTTCGTTGAAAATCAGGGGGATAGTTAGATTACATCGCTCAGCGCCGCTGCGTGTTCAGCCACCGCTGGAACCGCTCAGCGTTCACCTTGTGCGCCTCGAAGGTGGCGGCGAAGGCGTGGGTGCCAGAGTCGTCGGGCTTGGCGCAGAAGTACAGGTAGTTGTGCTTGGCGGGGCTGAGCACGGCTTCGAGGCTGGGGATGGAGGCCATGCTGATCGGGCCCGGCGGCAGGCCCTTGTAGCGGTAGGTGTTGTAGGGCGAATCGAAAGTCGTGTGGTACTCCGTCACCCGGTGCGTAGCGAAGTCGCGAGTAGCGAATACGCTGGTTGGGTCGGCCTGTAGCAGCATATTGATTTTCAAGCGATTGAGGTAAACACCAGCGATGGTAGGCCGCTCTGGGTTGTGGTTGCTTTCACGCTCTACGATGGAGGCAAGGGTGTACACCTCGGTTTCCTTGAGGCCTAGCGACTTGGCTTTGGCGCGGCGGTCGTTTTTGTCCCAAAACGCCTTGTGCTCCTGCACCATGCGCCGCACGAAGGCTTTCGCGTCGGTGTTCCAGAACATCTCGTAGGTGTTGGGGATGAAGGCGGAAATCAAGGTTTCGGGCTTGTAGCCGACCTCAGCCAGCAGTGCAGGGTCGCGGAAAGCGGCCAGCAGCGCCAACGAATCAGCCTCAATGAACTGAGCGACAGTGCCAGCCACATCTTCGGGCAGCCGCTCGCTGTTGAGCACCACTTTCACCGGGGCTTGCTCGCCATTGCGCAGGTGCTGGATGAGTTGGCGGGTGGTCCAGCCGGGCTGAATCTCGAATCGTCCGGCCCGCATTTTGTCTTTTTTGTAGTTCATCTCGCTGGCCAGCCAGCGGAACCCTGCTTCATCTCTGATGAAGTTGCCCATGCGAAGTATAGCAACCACTTCATCGAAATTGGAACCCGTGGGGATGCAGACATACTGATTTTCAAGGGTTTCGGGTACGGCGGGCAGGAAAAACGCTTCAATGTATTTCCATCCAAAAAATACGCCGCCCGCCAGGGCAGCCACGAGTAGTAGCACGATGAGCCGTGCAGGGGAAGTTTTTTTTTGTTCTTGTGTCATAGAAAATGGGCGGTCGGCGATGGTCAAGTACATCGAAGTAGTTGATTCTGTTTGGTGATGTGTTTCCAAAAACGGGGGCAAAAGTAGGTAGCCCAGTCAATGTTTTTTCTCCCCTCGGAACACCTTTTCTCCTGCCCGCACTTCCAGCGTCAGGTGGTTTTCTTTGGGTGGTATGGGGCAGCTGTAACCATCGCTGTATGCGCAGTAGGGATTGTAGGCTTTGTTGAAATCGAGCGTCAGCGAGCCATCCTGAATGTCACCGGTGCGGAAGTCGAGGTAGCGGCCACCGCCGTAGGTGACTTGGCCATTGGTGGCATCTTTGAACGGCAAAAACAGGTAGTCTGAGTAGGTGGAATCCTTCGCCATCAGGGTCAGGTTTTGGTAGATGCGAAGCGTGTAGGGCTGGCCCGACTGCTCAAATTGCAGGATTCCGTACTGCCGATACAGCCGCGTGAGGCCGCTGTAAGTGAGCAGATCGAAGGGCTGTGATTCGGGGGTTAAAGTCAGGCGGGCAGCCACCCGCCATGCTGGGTCGGGAGCGAAAAAGTCCAGCAAACCAGTGTCTTGTGCCGTCAGCGGGGAGCGTGGCTTACCGATGAACTCGGCTTTGTAGTGCTGTCGGTGTGCCGCGATTTGGGTGGTATAGGCCGTGTCGGCATTTTGCGCAGCGGAAAAAAGAGCGGTGCAGACGAAGAGAGCAGCGAGGAAGAGGCGCATGAGAAGTATGAAGTTATTTCAAGGGTTTGCGCATCACAGCCACTGCTTGATCCACCGCCGGGTCATCGTCGTTGAGCACCCGATACAGGCCCTCGTCTTTGAACAGCAGTTTGGCGATGCGGGCCTTGAGTTGCAGTTTGAGTTCGGCACGGCTGGCTGCGAGTTGGGCGACGTTGCGTTTCACGCCTTCTTTTTCGGCGTAAGCCGCCCACTCGTTCAGCACGTCGTCGCTCACGGAGTAGGTTTTGACAAAATCCTGCACCGTACTGGGCAGCGTCGTGCGGTCGCGGCCTTCCATCCAGCGGGCAGCGAACTGCGGCAGGTGGCGGCGCAGCGCGACGTAGTAAGCGCTTGAAAATGAGGTGTCTATCGGGATAAAAACATCGGGCGTGACCCCGCCACCCGCGTACACCACACGCCCCAGACCGGTGTAAAAGCGGGTGCTGTCGGCTTGCCGGATTTTTGCAGCATCCGAAAGTTCACCGTTTTGAAGGCGGCGTTCTGCCTCGTTGTCGTAGTCCTGCCCGTGCTTGTAATCGCGCTGGATACAGCGTCCGCTGGGGGTAAAATAGCGGGCGATGGTGAGCCGAAGCGCACCGCTGTCGCTCAGCGGGTACTGCTCCTGCACGAGTCCCTTGCCGAAGGAGCGGCGGCCCACCACCCAGCCCCGGTCGTGGTCTTGTACCGCACCAGCCACGATTTCGCTGGCCGAGGCCGAGTTTTCGTCAATCAGCACAGCCACATTTTGGATGTTGAATCGGGCGCGACCGTTGCTTTTGTAGTCCTTGCGGGCATCCGTGCGGCCTTTCGTGTACACCAGCAGTTTGCCTTCTGGAAATATTTGGCTCAGCATTTCGGTCGCCTCTTCTAAGTAGCCACCAGGATTGCCGCGCAGATCAATCACGAGGTCTTGAAGGCTCTGTTCTTCGGCCATTGGGCGCAGCCCCGCCATGAATTCTTCGTAAGTGTTGGAGTTGAAACGGCTGACTTTGATGTAGCCCGTGCGCTGGTCGAGCATGTAGGCAGCCTGTACACTGTGTACCGGGATCATGTCGCGGGCGAGCGTGATGTCACGGAGTGTCGCCTCGGCATTGCGGCGTATGCTCAACTTCACAGGCGAGCCAGATGCACCACGCAAACGCTTGAACATCTGATCGGTATCCATTTTTACACCTGCCACCTGCGTGTCGTCAATCTTCACGATGCGATCTCCAGCCAGCACCCCAGCCTTCTCGGCTGGGCCGTCAGGCAGTGGTTCCACCACCTGCATGGTGTCTTCTACCATCACATATTCGATGCCTACGCCCTCAAACCCGCCGTGCATTTCATCTTCAATGGCCTTGCGTTCTTCGGGTGAGATGTACACGGAGTGCGGGTCGAGTAAGTCGAGCACGGAGGCGATGGCATCTTCTTTCAACGCGGATACGTCCACGGAGTCCACATACTTGGCTTCCACGTAGCGGAGTATCTCGTCGAGGGTGCCTTCATGGGCTGTTTGGCTGCTCAATAGCCGGACGTGCGCATCGTAGCGCGGGAGTTTTTGCCCGATAAACATCCCGACAGCAAGCGTGGCGGCAAAAAGGAGGGGCAGTCGGGTTTGGAATTTTGTGGGTACAGTTTGTTGTTCGGACATTTTTTTATGGTGGAAGGGTGGAAAATGGGCGGTGGAAGGTAGAGGGTAGAGGCGTGCGATGTCCTCTCCCTTCTACCCTCTATCTTTCACCACATTTCGTACTTTTGTTCAAAATTTTTCAACGTTAATCCCGTTTTGCACCGCTTGTTTGCAACACATCACTCCACTTTTATCGCTTTCGGTTATGACAGAACATCCAGATATTGACCAATTGGACCGCCAAATCCTCGCTAAACTCATCGAAGACGGCAAAACGCCGTACACCGACATTGCCCGCCAACTGTTTGTTTCGAGCGGCACCATCCACGTCCGAATGAAAAAAATGGAGGGCATGGGCATCGTGACCGGCTCGACCCTCACTGTGGATTACCACAAATTGGGCTATGACGTGACGGCTTTTTTGGGCATTTACCTAGATAAAAGTTCGCTGTACGATGAGGTGGCAGAGCAACTCAAGGGCATAGCGGAAGTGGTGGAAGCCAACTACACCACCGGTGCATACAGCATACTCGCCAAAATCGTGTGCAAAGATACGAATCACCTTCGCCTCGTCCTGCACGACAAGATTCAGAAAATACCCGGCATCCAGCGCACCGAGACTTTTATCTCGCTGGAGCAGAGCATCGGGCGGCCAGTCAATTTTTTGGAGTTAGAAAAATGAGACCTCTCTGCTTCCTGCTGCTCCTGCCGCTATTTGCCGCAGCGCAAAATCCGATTTACAAGGGCCTGCGCATCAGCCTGTTCGCTTTCGAGACGACCAAGCAAGCGCCCAAATCCATCACCCTGCGGTGCAGCGTAGCCAACAGCGGTCGCTACGCGGTGGCTTACGGGAAAAACGACGCGCCACCACACCCCACATTGGTCGTTGAATTAGATACGCAGGCCATACCCACCCT
>JAYSUY010000472.1:0-4639 GCA_043718855.1 Saprospiraceae bacterium
CCTCCTCACCCACAAAATCTTCCGCTTTGGCCCCTACTTTCAACTCCAAAACGACCCCTTCTGGGTGCCGCGCCGCTTGGAGCAAAACCAGCGGGCCGACCAGTTTTTGCCCATTGCTCGGCGCATGGCGCGGTTTATCGGGAGTTTCCCGTTCGTCCGGGGCGTGTTTGTGTCGGGGTCGCTTTCGAAGCACTGCATGAGCGCCGACAGCGACATTGATTTTTTCATCGTGACCCAGCCCCGGCGGCTCTGGCTGGCCCGGACGCTGCTGGTGGTGTTCAAAAAAATATTCCTGCTCAATTCGCACAAGTATTTCTGTGTAAACTACTTCGTAGACGCCGAGCATTTGGAAATCGAAGAAAAAAACCGCTTCACGGCCACCGAGACCGTCACGTTGTTGCCGATGTACGGGCGGGAGGAGTACGCCGATTTTCGCCGGGCCAACGGCTGGGCTTGGGCGATGTTCCCCCGTTTTCCAGCCCGCCTACTGCACGATGTGCCGCCTCACACGCGGCCTTTTTTCAAAAAAATGTGGGAGTGGCTGCTGGGCGGTCGGGTGGGGGAGTGGCTGGATGTGCTGGCGATGCGCAGCACGGTGGGCTACTGGCGGCGTAAGTTCCAGCACCTCGGTGTGGAAAAATTTGATGCTGCGCTCAAATCGAGGCGGTATGTGTCGAAGCACCATCCACAGCACTTTCAGGAGCGGGTGCTGCGGGAGTGGGAAAGAAGTATGAATGAGGAAGTATGAAGTATGAACGAGGAAGTATGAACGAGGAAGTATGAACGGGTATGACTCCGCGTTCATACTTCATACTTCCTCGTTCATACTTACCGCTCTACTTTTGCGGCCATGACAAATCTCTTGGACATTGCCCGCCGCACCATCCAAATCGAAGCCGATGCCCTGCTGGCATTGGTGGAAAGCCTCGACGACAGCACAGATTTTGTGCGCTGCGTGGAAGCGGTGGCCGCTTCGCAGGGCCGCTTGGTGCTCACCGGAATCGGCAAAAGCGCCATCGTGGCCCAAAAAATAGTTTCCACGCTCAACTCCACCGGTACCCCTGCGCTTTTCCTCCATGCCGCCGATGCGATACACGGC
Organism: Saprospiraceae bacterium; assembly: GCA_043718855.1. Taxonomy (GTDB): domain Bacteria; phylum Bacteroidota; class Bacteroidia; order Chitinophagales; family Saprospiraceae; genus M3007. The sequence continues at coordinate 1,100 of JAYSUY010000472.1, forward strand.
GATTTGGGCATGATCCGGCCCTTCGATCTAGTGCTGTGCATCTCGAAAAGTGGCGAAACACCCGAAATTCGGGTGCTGGTGCCGCTGCTCAAAAACTTCGGCAACCCGCTTATCGCCATGACAGCCAACCGCCAAAGTACCTTGGCTCTCCAAGCCGATTACCTGCTCTGGACTCCGGTGGAGCAGGAGGCTGATCCCAATAATCTGGCCCCTACGGCCAGCACGACATCCCAGATGGCACTCGGCGATGCGCTGGCGGTTGCGCTGCTGGCACACAAGGGTTTTTCACCAGCGGATTTTGGGAAATTCCACCCCGGCGGTGCACTCGGCAAACAACTCTACCTCCGGGTGCGCGAACTCTGCGCCCTACACGAGCGGCCAGTGGTTGGCCCTGACGCTACGCTGCACGATATCATCTTGGAAATCAGTTCCAAACGCCTCGGCGCCACCGCTGTACTCGATGAGGCTGGCGGCTTGCTGGGTATCGTCACCGACGGTGATTTGCGCCGTATGCTTCAGCGAGATGACCATCAAAATTTTACCAGCATCCGTGCCCGTGATATCCTCACGGCCACGCCCAAATCCATCGGCCCGGATGCGCTGGCAGTGGATGCGCTCGCCCTGCTCCGCCAATATTCCATTACACAACTGCTTGTTTTAGAGGGAAATGAGTACTTCGGCATGGTACACCTGCACGACTTGGTGCGGGAGGGGCTGGTGTGATGCCATACTACTGGACATTTTTATTTTACCCAACGCCACGATGCCACCAGGGCAAACGCATCAAAATCTGGAAGCCCCGGAGAGCCTGTCCCGATGAAGTCGCATAGGCGTAGCATCGGTAGTAATGTGCTGGCCACTGCCAAACAGCCCCAGCGGGGCGCAGCAAAAACAGGTGTCTAGCTACGCCCCGCTGGGGCTAAAACCTTCTGGGGGCAATCTTATCTACCCATACCGCGCCCCGCTGGGGCTTTGCTACTACCGATACTGCGCCCCGCTGGGGCTTCGCTACTACCGATACTGCGCCCCGCCGGGGCTTCGCTACTACCGATGCTGCGCCCCGCCGGGGCTTCGCTACTGTTTCAAACCCGTTTTCCAGATTTGATGCATTTGCCCTGCGACGACACAACGAACTGATTTTAAATGCTGTGGATTTTGCTCCGTTGTGGCGTTGTGTGAAAAATGCCCAGTAGTATGGGAAGTAACCCGCTCAGACAGGTACCCAACTTCCGATCCAGAGTATGCGGCAGGAGGTTTCAATTGGGGCGGAAATGGCTCGGAACATCCGGGGCGTTTTCGCCCCATCTTTTTTCCCCGAAGAATTTGGCGGGTAAAACAGCCCACGTTTTAGAGATTTGCACCCCGTAACGGCCATTCTGGTGACTGGCAGTTGGGCTACTGATCAATCAGTCCACCAATCACCAGCCCACCAATCATCAACCCATCCGCTGTGTCCCGTCAACAACGCCAACACGATACCCGCGTCTATGCACTCGCTGACTTCTGTATGGCGATGCTGGCTTGGGCCTTGTTTTTTCTTTACCGCAAAACATTGGAGGGCGTGCCGCTTAGTGCGGCAGTACTTTCTGACCCCAATTTTTTCCTCGGCATCTTCATCGTGCCGCTGGCGTGGGTACTGCTGTACGCTATTTTCGATCACTACCTCGACATCTACCGCCTCTCGCGATTGCAGACGCTGACGGGGACGTTTTTCCTCTCTTTTATAGGTGTGGTGTTCCTGTTTTTTTCGCTCATCTTGGATGATGTGGTGCGCGATTACCGTACCTACTACCGCTCGTTTCTGGTGTTGCTGGGCTTGCATTTTCTGCTGACGGCCACGTTTCGCATGGTGCTGCTCACGCGGGCAAGCCGAAGGCTGAAAGCCGGACGGATCACGTTCAACACCTTGCTCATCGGGGGAAACCAGAATGCGCTGGATTTGTACGATGAGATTGTGGGCCGAAAAAAAGGACTGGGCTACAAGTTTGTGGGCTTCATTGATGCCAATGCTGGCAGTGAGCAGGTGTTGGCCGAGCGACTGACCCGACTGGGCAACGTGCAGGACTTGGCTCAGGTGGTGCGCGACAACGAGGTGGAGGAGGTCATCATCGCCATCGAGACCTCAGAGCACAACCAACTGCGCGACATACTGAACACGCTGTTCGATTTTGGGGAGCAGGTGATGGTGCGCATCATCCCGGATATGTACGACATCCTGCTCGGCACGGTGAAGATGAACCACGTGTACGGCGCTGTGCTGATCGAGATCAAGCAGGAACTGATGCCCAAGTGGCAACGCGTGATCAAGCGATTGCTGGATGTGACGGTGAGCGTGGTGGCTTTGCTGTTGCTGTCGCCAGTGCTGCTGTTCATCGCGCTTCGGGTCAAGTTGGGATCTCCGGGTCCGGTTTTTTTTGCGCAGGAGAGGTTGGGGCTGCAATTCAAGCCGTTCAAGATTTTCAAATTCCGCTCCATGTACCTCAATGCCGAGGCTGCTGGCCCGCAACTATCCAGCGACGGCGACCCCCGCGTGACTCCCTGGGGGGCAGTGATGCGGAAATACCGCTTGGACGAAATACCGAATTTCTGGAATGTACTGCGCGGCGATATGTCGCTCGTGGGGCCTCGCCCAGAGCGGCAGCACTTCATTGATCAGATTTTGGAGAAAAACCCACACTACCGCCACCTGCTGAAAGTGCGCCCAGGCATCACTTCGTGGGGGCAGGTAAAATACGGCTACGCCTCCGATGTACAGCAGATGCTTCAGCGGCTCCGCTTCGATCTGCTGTACATCGAGAACATGTCGCTGGCGCTTGATTTTAAGATCATGTTCTACACCGTGCTGGTGCTGCTGCAGGGGAGAGGAAAGTGAGTGGTAAGTGTTGAGTGGTCCGACAAGTACTTAGCACTCAACACTTACCACTGTATTTCAGCCCCCATAAGCCTTGGCGATGCTGTCGGCCTTTACTTTCACCTGTTGGAGGTACTCGTCGTAGCGCTTGATGGACTCGCTGGCATCTTTCAACCGAGGCAGTGCTTGGCCTTCAAATTGTTGCTGCATATCAGCCGCCTTCAGTTTCAAGAGTTGCTCGGAATTGGTGGCCTCTTCTTGTAGCATTTCTAAGCACCTGTCACGTTTCGAGTTTGCACCATTAAATTGTCTGCGGAGCGTTTCGAATGCTTCCGCATTTTCAGTCTTGAATTTTTCAGGCAGTGCTTCCACTTGGTCACCGATGGCTTCCATTTGTGGGCTAAGGGCTTTTTCGTCTGAAAGCAGTTGTTTGGCGGTGCTGACTTCTTGCTCTATGGCTTGAGTCTGGTTGGTGTTTTGGCAAGCAAAAGCGGAAAAGGCAAGCAGCAGGAGGATGGATTCCTTTTTCATGTCGATGTGTAGATGTTGTGTTTGCGGGCATTATGGTTGAAAATACGGTCGGTTGGAGTGCTTAAAGTACCCGTAGAGGCAAAGGTATGATGCTTCCATCGGTTTGAGCGATCACGTCGCTCACCAGTGGCACCAACTTATTGCCGAAAAAATCTTGC
>JAYSUY010000473.1:0-4635 GCA_043718855.1 Saprospiraceae bacterium
TGTTGCATATTGACGGCCTTGTTGCCATCCACAAAAATCACTCCGGCAGCGGTCAGGTTCTCTCCGTGTGGCACAAAGGGGTCGGGGCCTTTGTACTCCCCGCCCACCAGCACCTGCTGGGGCGTGACGGAAGCGATTTCATACAGTTTAGCCGCTTCAAAGCCCCGATAAATGATGAAAGCATCTACTCCATAGGCGTTGGTGTAGTCCCACTCCAAGCGAATTACGCCGTCTGATTTCGCAAAATTGACTTTCAAATTGCTGACTCCTGGGCGCAGGCTTCCGCCAATCCCCTTCACGGGGAAAACTTTGGAGTTGGATGCCTTGCCGGCTTCGTCCACCGCTTCCACCATGTAATCGTAGGAGTACATGAGCTGCGCGGTGGTGTCCAAGTAGGACATCGAGTTGCTTGTTGAAGTGCCTGCGGAAAAAATGGTCTCCCACTCCACCTCATCCTTCTTTTTGCGCTGTACCAAGTGTTTTTCAACATCTGGGCTCTTGCTCAAGGTCCATTCCACCAGCACGTCTTCGCCTTGCGGCTCGGCCCGTTTCAGAATTGGCGCCGAAGGCGGCACCATGTCAGGTAATCGAACCGTGCCTGTCGGGGTATAAGCCGAACTGTTCTCCCGAAAATCCACCGCTTTGACCCTGAAATACTTGGCCTCGGTCAGCGATTTGTTGTTAGCTTGGTAGATGTACACCGTGTCTTTCACCCAATGCCCCGTGACCTGACCGTAGGAGCCGTCTGGCTGGTCGGATATGAACACCCGATAGCCCATCACATCCGCGCTGGGGCTGGGCGCCCAATGGATGCGCAAGGTGCCGTCGGTGCCGACTGGCTCTCCGCTGACCAGACCTGGAGGCTGTGGCGGGATGCTGTCTTTCAGTTGCACCAAAGAGGCGGGCGACTCTGCCTTGTTGCCGTTCAGGTCTATAAACTCTACCTTGTAATAGCCCTCTGGGAGCGGCGCCGGATCAATGAACTGACGAACTGGCGGGCTGATGAGGCTGCCGTTGAGGCGGCTGTAAGTGCCTTCCAAACTGTCGTCGCGCCAGATGTTGAACCCCGTGATCTTGCTGTTGAGCAATGCTGGGAAATCCCAGTTGACCTCTACCGAAGTGTTTTGCACCTCTTTGGCCGATATGATGCCGATGTTGGCCCGCAGGGGCGCAGGCATTCCTTTCACCGAGACGATGTTGGAAAAAGGGCCGTCGATTCCGAAGGGCGAGTGGCCGGAGACCTTGAATTGATAGATGTCTGTGTTGTTCTCCAAGCGGTCCAGGTACAGCAGCCGCTTGGTCACTTGCCCAGAGGCCAAGTCGGTGGGCAACACAGGCTCCGAGTTGACTCTGGTGTACAGCCCGCCGCTCTTGGAGCGCCAGATGTTGTAACTGGAGTAATGTTCGGCGGTGGCGAAATGGTGCCACGACAGGTTGGCCACGCTGTCGCCCGGCAGCCCGATCAGGCTGTCCACAGGCGGGAAAACAAAAGCGGTCGCGGTAGAGACCTGCAAGCGGGCAGCGCGATAGCCTTGCGTGTTGGGGTTGCCGCCTACGCGCACAGTGTACATGTACTCCGAGTTGGCCCCTACCGCCACATCTCGATACGTCAGGTTGAGCAGTGCTGCTGCGACGGTGGAATTGTCTGCCGCAAAGAGGCTCAGTCCGTAGCGGTTTTCGCGCTCTGTGTTGATGTTTCGGGCCGTGACGATGCCGCCGTTCGCTGGCCCAGAAACCGTAAACGACTCGCCAAAACAAGCGCCTGCGGCCACACCGACCAGCGAATCGCCGCTGATGGACGACTCCCACACGGCCTGTGCGTGGGGCAGCAAGGGTACGGTGATCATCGAAGCGATTTGGGCGGCTGGCGAAAGCGGCCCTGTAGCATCGGCCAAAGTGGTGCGCGTGAGCACATAGCCGCTGTCGCGGCCCCAGACCCACGTTTTGTAGTTGGCGGGCGCCCAGCGCAGCAGGATGTTGTTGTTGAAATAAATGGCTTTGACTTCTACGGCCAGCACATAGTCTGGCACAACTTCTTGTGCAGAGAGCCTAAAACCAGAGAATAGGAGGGCCAGTGCGACTGCCGTCAGGCAGCGCACGAGGCACATTGGAACAGACTTCATGGGTGTGTTGATTTAGTGTGCTACGACAATTTTTTTGGTAAACACGCGCCGCTCAGACACGACTTTGACAAGATAAAAGCCGGGCCGGAGGTTGCTCACTGGAAGTGTGAGGGCTGTAGCGGGGGCATCCCATTGCTGAGACGCGACCGTTCTTCCCTGTTGATCGAAGATGTAAACGGTTGTAGCATCTTTTGCGCCGCCATCAGGATCAGCAGAAAGCGAGATGCGGAGTAAATCGTCTGCTGGGTTAGGGGTAGCCGTAAACAGCCCTTCCGACCATTGTGGGGCATGGGTGCCGCTGGTGAGTTGCAGTTTCCAGAGTTCGCGGCCCGAAATGCCGTCGTCGGCGATGTAAAACAAGGTACTGCCCACCATCACCGGAGACTGCGGCAAATAAAGCCCCGTGCCGAGGTTCAGGTTGGTGATCATCACGGTGCCGACCTCTGTGCCGTCGCTTCTCCAGAGTTGATAATCGCTTTCCGCGGCAGCGTGAAAGTACAGCAGCCCGTCGGCACCGATGATCATCTCTGCGGGGAAAGAACTGGAAGAGGTCGGGTCAATATTTTTGACCATCACTGTACCGGCTGCTGTGCCATCGGTGCGCCAAAGTTCTTTGCCTTTGAAACCGTCGTCGCCCTGAAAATACATGTAGTTGGCATCGGCGACAAAATACAGTTGATCGTTGCTGGCAAAACTCGCCTGAACGTTGTAAAACAGCGTCGTGCCCGCTGCGGTGCCGTCCGTCCGGTACAGTTTGTTGTTAGCTGCGAAATACACGAAATTTTTGAAGCCAAAGAACTTGACAGGGTTAGAGGGCTGGCTGCCCGCCACGATCTCTTTCAGTTTAGTGGTGAACCCGGCCACGCTCATCCACGGTTCATAATTCCCGCCGCCCGTTTCATCTGCACTGAAATGCAACCTCCCCTGATAGACATACATAGGGACGAACGGGTTTATACCGAAGCCGAGGTCTTTGACTATCTGGGTGCCAAATAGAGTACCATCTGTGACCGACAAATACCTTTTCCCTTGCCCAAAGTATACCTTGTCGTCCACTTTGGTCAGTTGGATCGGCCCGCCAGGGCCATAGTTTACATTGGGATCAATTTCTACCGTGCCGGTTTCTGTGCCATCGCTTTTCCATATCCCTGCGCTGCCGCTCAGGTTGTTGGCCACAAAATACAGCGCATCGTCAGCTGGAGTCAGGTCGTTGATCGTGCTGCCCGTAGCACCTGGGCGGATGTCCTTCACCAAGCGGGTCCCCGCCTCCGTGCCGTCGGTCACCCAGAGTTCGCGGCCAGTGGCCCCGTCGTTGGCGATGAAGTAAAGTTTGCCTTGCGACACGGCCATATCAGCAATGTCGCACCCGGCGGTGCCCGGCCGGATGTCTTTCACCATCTGCGTACCGGCTGCCGTGCCGTCGCTGGCCCAGAGTTCGTAGCCCGTAGCAGCGGTGTTGGCAGAGAAGTAAACCTTGCCCTGATAGGCGATACGGTGGTTTTTTTCTGTTTCTGAAAAAGCCTCGCCCCGCTGAAAAGCGTGTCCTGTCCCTGAGTTGATGTCCGCCACCAGCGTTGGCTGTTGGGCTGAAAGGCAACGCGCAAAGAAGGCGAAGCACAAAAGGAGTGTCATTTTCTGCATGATAGTGTGGAAGTATTTTTTGGTGCATCGGCTTGACAACGCCACTCTATAGGGGCTGTCAAAAACCATTGCTTTTTATTAGTGTTGGATAATAGCATGCGTGGATATGTAGCCCACACTACTGGACATTTTGATTTCACACAACGCCACGACGGCACAACGAATTGGCTTTGTTAGTTCTAACACCGTCGTGACGTTGTGGCGTTGTGTGAAAAATGTCCAGTAGTATGTATGTAACCTTGCACAGCGTACAGCAAAGGACCCGACAATCTGAACAAAAGGCATCAGACCATTATGCTATTGGCTGGTCGCGGCAATAGGCCCCAATCAGTAGGGTAAAAGTGGTCCCGTTGTATTCCAAAATACGAGACCAACATTCTTTTCCAGAAAAAATCAGGAGATATATTCCTTGGTTGCGAGGAACGGCAAGCGGAAAGGCTCATCGTAATAGAACGACTTACTGTTCCGACAGTATTTGATGGGCGCACCGACCGATTTCAGGTCATCCAAGCGCCGGTAGAGCGCGGAGCGGGTGAGGTTGAGCCGCGCGGCGAATTCTTCGGGTCTTCCAGTGGCTTTCCGACGGATGAGGCCATCGGCGCGTTCGAGGAGGCGAAAGTGTTCCATGAGTCGCATGAGAAAAGATGTTTTAAGAGTGGGTGGATGTGTATTAATGCATTTTTGTTCGTGTGTTTGTTTTTACGAAGACCATTGAAAGCACTATGCGCCAAAATCCAGAAAACCCATAGAAATCACTATAGCGTAGAAGGCACGAGCCTTCTTTCTCATCATCAATCACTAAAAGACAGTAAGGGAAATGTAAGTCGGGTTTAGGCGGTGCAAGTCGCAGATTCAAGGTTCAAATGCAACA
>JAYSUY010000474.1:0-1715 GCA_043718855.1 Saprospiraceae bacterium
GCTTGAAGCCTTCTTTGTAACGTTTAACTCTTTTTGTTTTAAATAACATCGCCTGAAACAGTTTTTTACTGTAAACCTATTTCAGGACAAGACACACCATTTCACCAGTCAACCAATCACCAACCAACCAATCACCACTCAGTATTGCCCAATCGAAAGCATCACCAACGTGCAGCCTTCCACCGTTTCGATGCCTTTTTGTTGAGCCAGCGCGGCCAGTTCGGGGTTTTCCGTGCCAGGATTGAAGATGATGCGCTGGGGCTGTAGCGAAAAAATATAGTTGTACAACGGTGGTTGGCGGTCAGGGCCGACGTAGAGCGTCACCGTATCCACATCCTCCACTGGAGGCGAGCCTTCGAGGATGTCGAGATGACCAATTTTGCCGGAACGGACACCAACCGGTACCGCCTCATGGCCGTGCTGCGTCAGGCGCAAGGTAGCGAGGTAAGCGTAGCGCTCCGGATTGGGCGTGGCACCGAGGACGACGGTTTTTTTCATAAAATAGGATTTGAAAAATCAAAGCCAGAACAAGCCAAACTGTTTTCGGTTTTGTACGAAATTGTCCTCTCCCGTCCGCAAACCACCTTTTTTGCATCAATTGCCTCACAAACTGCCGCTTTTTTTTTCTGAAAAACGAAAAATCATACCTTTACGACGCACTCAAATATCTCGCCCTCACATGGATTTACTCAAACAACAATTCTACGAAAAATCGCAAGCCCTAGCCAAAGAAGTCAAAGACTTGCTCAAAGAACACGGCTCCAAAAAATTAGACGATGTCACCATTGACCAAGCCTATGGCGGTATGCGCGACATCACGAGCATGATCTGGGAGCCTTCGCTGCTCGATGCCGAAGAAGGCATCCGCTTTCGGGGTTTCACCATCCCCGAACTCCGCGAAAAACTGCCCCACGCCGCCAATGGCCAGGAGCCACTTCCTGAAGGACTGTTCTGGCTCATGCTGGTGGGCGAAATCCCTACCAAAGACCAGGTTAAGTGGTTGACAGAGAACTGGATGCGCCGGGCCAATGTACCCGAACACGTGTTCCGTGCCATCGATGCACTGCCAGTGGACAGCCACCCGATGACCCAATTCTCAGTCGCCATCATGGCCATGCAAAACACCAGCGTGTTTGCCCAGCGCTACACCACAGGCATGAACAAAAGCGAGTACTGGGATGCGACTTACGAGGACACGATGAACCTTATCGCCCGCCTCCCCCGCGTGGCCGCCTACATTTTCCGCCGCGTGTACCATCACGGCGAGCAGGTGCTGCCCGATATTTCGCTCGACTGGGGCGGCAACTTTGCCCACATGCTTGGCTTCAAAGACGAAGGCTTCAAGGAGTATATGCGCTTGTTCCTCACCATCCACGCCGACCACGAGGGTGGCAACGCCTCCGCGCACACGACGCACCTTGTTGGCTCGACGCTCAGCGATCCGTACCTCGCGCTATCGGCGGCCATGAACGCGCTCTCCGGCCCGCTCCATGGGCTTGCCAACCAAGAGGTCATCCGCTGGATCCAAAAAATGACCGAGACCCTCGGCACGATGAAACCGACCCGCGAACAAATTGGCGAATACGTCAAAAGCACCCTTTCCGCCGGGCGCGTCATCCCCGGCTACGGCCATGCGGTGCTGCGCAAACCGGACCCGCGTTTCATGGCGCAGAAAACATTTGCCGAGGACAATATGGCCGACAGCGACTTGGTCA
>JAYSUY010000475.1:0-1690 GCA_043718855.1 Saprospiraceae bacterium
CGATGTTTTCCCGCCATTCCCTTCATCTCAAAATTCTTCGTTTGGGTGTTCTCTCCCCAACGAAGGATTGGAAAAAGTTAACGAGTTTAAAAATTCATCATGGAGTTTAAGAACCCAGTTGCTCAACTACTAACCCTATTGTTGGTATTTGCGTTTTCGCCCCTTGTCTCGATTGCACAAGAAGTTCAAGATGCCGACCTTGAAGAACCGGATACTACTGATGTGCAGGGCTTTACCCCCAAAGGTGGCCCAGTGTACGGTCTCACGGATGCAGAACTTCGTGAACGCCTCTCTTACTTGAGCGGCTGTTTGGACCTGAAAATAAACCCTGTGGTGAAAGGGTACATCAGAACTTACACCGTTCAAAAACCAGAGAAGGCGCGTAACATGTTGGGCAAGCGCCTAACGTATTTTCCACTTTTTGAGCAAAAACTGAAGGAGCATGGGCTGCCAACCGACCTTAAGTATCTATCTGTGGTGGAGTCTGCGCTCAACCCAAAAGCCGTTTCCCGCGTAGGTGCTACGGGCCTCTGGCAGTTCATGCCCGCCACTGGTGTCGACTACGGCCTGCGCACCAACAGTGCAGTGGAAGACCGCAGCAACCCAGTGAAAAGTACCGATGCTGCTGCCCGCTACCTCAAAGCACTTTTCAAAGAATACAATGACTGGGCACTGGCACTGGCGGCTTACAATAGCGGCCAAGGTCGGGTAGATGGAGCCATCCGCAAGGCCCGGAGCCGCAATTTTTGGGTTATTCAGCGGTTTTTGCCCACCGAAACGCGCAACTATGTTCCGGCCTTCATTGCGGCTACCTATATCTGCAACTACTACCAGATACACGGCCTGATGCCCAACGAACCGGATTTCGATGAGCAGCTGACTTCCTACCTGAAAGTCCATGACGGCATCTCGTTCCGCGACATTTCGGCAGCCACTGGCATCCCCTACAACACCATAAAGGCGCTCAACCCGGGTTTCCGCCGCGACTATGTGCCTCCGACCACCGATGGCCACTATGTGGTGGTGCCAGAGCGAGTGATGCCCGCCTTCGTGCGCTATCTCAACTCGTTAGGCAGCCGCAATTACACGTTTGAAAACAGCGAAGTCGGCAACTCCAGCGACTTGGGCGATGGCCGCTACTGGCAGACGTTCGTGAACGTGTCGGCCCCAGAACACATCGACCAGTTTGCTCAAAAATTCGGGCTGAGCGGTACCCACCTCAAAAGTTGGAACAGTTTGAACTCCAACTTCGTCTATGCTGGCACCAAACTCAAAATCTGGCGCCCGGTGTATGTGCTGAAACACACGCCCAGCGGTCGCATCGAAGCACCGCTTCCCGACAAAGCGAAAAAAATGCAGCCCTCTACACCGGGCAAAAACACTGTAGGTTCGGCCACGCCCAACAGTTCGGCGGTGGTGCCAACGGAGCGGCCCCGCATCATCACTTACCACTACCACACGGTACGCCGCAACGAATCTCAGGAAGATATTGCTCGGCAGTACGGCACTTCGGTGGAAAGTCTGCGTCGGCTGAACAACTTGGAACAGTACAAAGTGGGAATGCGCTTGAAGGTGAGGGAGCAGTAGATCAGTGCTGCCGAAAGCAATGGCCTCACGCCGCTCAAAACAGCAGGGCCTGTGTCCCACTGCACCATATTTTTTAAGACAAAAAATATGGTGCAGTGGGACG
>JAYSUY010000476.1:0-1705 GCA_043718855.1 Saprospiraceae bacterium
CTGCTACTTTTGCCGCAATAATACGACACGCGACGGCTGACCATACGGTCGGCGCGTTTTTTTTGCCGTCATTTCGTTATTCGTCATTTTACCCTTGGACATTTCGCCATTGGCTCCGCTCTTGAGTTTGCCGATGACACCGAGAGCAGAGCCAATGGCGAAATGACGAACAATGCCGAATGACGATACATGAAGTTATGACAAAAGATACGCTCATCAAAATCGGACAGGTACTCATCGCAGAGCCGTTCATGCTCGACCCCTACTTCCGTCGGGCGGTTGTGCTGCTCTGCTCGCACGACGACGAGGACGGCAGCATCGGTTTTATCCTGAACAAAGGCATCGCTATGACGGTGAATGATCTGGTGTCTGATTTTCCGCACTTTGAGGGAGAGGTGTTCTACGGCGGCCCGGTGCAGACCGATACGCTGCACTACGTCCACAATGTGGGCGACTTATTGGATGAAAGTGTGCAACTCGCCCCAGGTGTGTGGTGGGGCGGCGATTTTGCACAACTCAAATTTCTCATCAGTTCTGGTCTGCTCGAACCCCGCAACATCCGTTTTTTTATTGGCTACTCCGGCTGGTCGAGCGGCCAATTGGACGAAGAAATGTGCACTGGCTCCTGGGTGACTGGCCAGATGGATCCAAATTATGTGTTCAAAACAAGCCCCCGGCGGCTCTGGAGCCAAGCGATGCAAAACAAAGGCGATGTCTTCGAGGTCATCGCCGATATGCCGGAACACATTTTCTGGAATTGAGCGGGATCGCCTAAGCTTCCCAAACCTCGTAGGCTTCAAAAACTACGAGGTTTGGCGACCTTAAAAACCGATGTTCCAAAATAAGGCATCGGCCTCTCCGCGTTTGCGCAAAAAACACCCGTTTTTATGCTCAAACCTTGGCTCCTTTCCAGTCTGCTGCTCCTTGCTGGCACCGCTTTTTCACAAAAAAACACCCACGTCAAGTCGCCCAATGCGACCGATACGCTTGACCTCGTCGAGGCTTTGGCGCAAAAACTCGTATCGGCCCAAGTGGTCAGTAGCGGCGGCTACACGGGCTTGTCGCTGCGCATCACGCTCCGCAGTTTACAGAAACAAGTGTACCGAATCCGGGTGCCACTGGGTCAATATTTGATGCCCGCCGACACCCTCGCCCAGCGCCTCGTAGTGGCTGAGAGCCAGGTTGCATTGGTCGGCCTTCGGCCTATCGAGTTGAAATTGAACACTTTCTGCACTCAAGCCGGGCATACTTCGCCAATGAACAACATGATTTTTGCTGTAGGCGCACAAGCCCCGGCGCAGTTGCGACAACTGTTGCAATACCTCGTGCAAACCAGCAAAACCAGCAGCAGTTCAGCACAAGGCGCGGTGTGGTGCATCTCCGACCGTCACCCGGTAGCCAACATCGACGACCCTGCGCTGGGGCAGTTTGTGGCAAAATTGCTGGGTGTGGAGCCGCCCAAGTACCGGATACGCCGCCAACCCCTGCAGCAAGCACCCGGCCTCCCGGCCAATGTGGGCAAGGCTCTGCTGGTGGAGGGCAGTTTCACCTACTACCTTCATCATCAGGAGTTTCTTTCGCTCCGCCTCTACGATGCTGGGGGGAAGGTGGTGCAGACCGTTTTTCAAGACCGAAAAACAGCAGATGGTGAACACGAGGCCACCATGCGCCTGAAAATGCACGAGCTGCCAGTGGGTAAGTATTT
>JAYSUY010000477.1:0-13583 GCA_043718855.1 Saprospiraceae bacterium
GACGTTCAGCCTTTACCTCGCGCTTTTAGAAGACTTGGATGTAGGGTTCATTCAGCAGCAAATAGAAAACCATGCGCCGATTCTGCCCAGTCTTATTGGTCATAACTTGATGCACGGCAACACTTTGACGAACGACTGGATTTTTGAAAACCAGACTTTCGGGTGTATCGTGGCCAACCCCCCTTGGGGCAGTGTACCAGACGATACCGACGCAGAACACCGAGAAGAAAGAGCAGCCATCGGCGGCAAAGGCGTAGCTGGCTTGAATCCCGACTACCAATATGTTTCTGACTTTCAACGCTCCCAGGCATTTTTGCTTCGAGTGTCCAAATGGGCCGCGCCGACCACGATGCTTGGCCTAATTGTCAACAATTCTGTCTTCCTCAATGAAAATGCTCAACCGTTCCGTCAGTGTTTTTTGCAAAAAAACCAGTTGCTGGGCTTCTATGAACTCTCCCACCTAAACAAAATCCTATTCCGCAAAAAGCGCATCGGTGAAGTGCAGGGCAAGCCAGTCGAAACCGGGGCTTCCGAGCCAGCAGCTTTTCTGGTTTTTCGCGCTTCGCCCGGCCAGAGCAACATTGTTCGCTATGTCGCACCCCGGCTTACCCCACTTTCAGAGCAGTTGAACCTTGTACACTTCACACAGCGGGAGGTCAAAACTGTTTCACAAGAAGTATTGGCGACCGACGACATGATTTGGAAGGTGTTGGTCAATGGCAGTTGGGACGACTTCCAGCTGATAAAACAAAAAATAGTCGAGCGCGACCCACAAATAAAAGTTGGCTGTAAATCAGGCTTTCAACCTAAAAGAGATATGACCCCAACGGGACCGCCGTGGCTTCGCTCATTGGTGGAGCCTTCCGATTTCGACTCCTATTTTGTAAAAAATGAGTTGAAAAAATTCAACTGGAATCAAACTCTTCACAGAGACCGTCGTGACCCAAGCCTTTTCCAAGGCAATCGAATCATCGTAGCCGTCAGACCAAGCGGAAAAGACCAGTACCGACTGCGATGTGCCCGAATTAGTGGAGACATGGTCTTTAAACATGACGTTCTATGCATCACCGCTCAAAAAAATGAGCAACCTATAAAAGACTATGCCCCTTACCTCGGCATATTCAACTCATCGTTTGCTGGATATTTCACTTACCTGACATCTACTCAGTGGGGGAAGGGAGATTTGAAAAGAAGCACCCTGCGCAACAAGGAGCTGGAACACATTCCCATCCCACGATTGGCTGAAAACGACCCTCGGGTATCTGCTTTGGCGGAAGCCGTGGCTGAAATAGAAAGTAGGAAAAAAGACCCGTTCGATACCCACCTCGAAACATTGCAGGAACGGATAGACCAGCTGGTTTTTGATATTTACGGGCTGCTGGAATTTGAAAAAGCGATAGTCAGGGAGTTTTACGACCTCAATGTGCATCGAAAAGATGCGCCGCTGGTCACCGCCCGAGATTTGATGGCCTATGCAGAGAAATTCAAGTCGGTTTTTGAATTGGTCTTGGCTGAACACCTCATGCTTTGCTGTGAGTACAAAACCTCTAGACAGTTCGGAGCATTTGTCTGTTTTTCCATCCGAGAGCGGAATACGTCAGCACCTGCTATTAGTCCAAGCAGCACGGACGATGAAGCGGTTTTTCATACCATTAAGCAAGCGCAGTTGGTAGAAGCATGGGCATCAAACCGCTTGAATGAACTGCCCATGCGAGTGTACACTGCTGAGCGGTTTTTCTTGATAAAGAGCCACTTTTTTAAGGATTGGACGGTGCGGCAAGCCATCGAAGATGCCAACGAAGAAGTGAGAACCCTCATGCAACAAGCCTCCGCAGGATGAATTTGTTCTACCAAAATATCCCTGGACAGCAGCTCATTGTCAAGTTCCCGACCATTCAGGCTCTGGTTGAGCAACTGTATCTGCCGGCAATTTTGGATGCTTACCCGCGAATCAAAGCAATTCCAGACATCAACAGTTTCAACGAAAACGGCATCAGAAACAAGGTTGTGGAAGATTTCAAATCCACTAACCCCGTCATCAAGGAATACATCCAAAACAAGGTCATTTTTATTACGGCTGAGAATCAGGCATACACGGCAAATTTGGTGCAAAGGACTGATATTGAATTGCTCAACTCTATCCACCAGCACAAGTTTGTCATAGAGTGCAAGCGTTTGACCGCTGCTGAGGAGCGTTACGTTCATGGCCGTAATAGAAACGGTCAACATCTACACGACGGCTTGGAAAAATTTGTTGACCACACCTATGCCACAGAAGACGATGAGGGGGCTATGTTGAGCTTTATCGTCGGCGGCAATCCGATGGACATCGTTGCTGCTTTGAACCCTAAAGTTCAAGTTTTTCATCCTTCTTCCCAATCGGCAAATCTTTCCAGTCAACGTTGCCTCGGTTGGACTTTGAGTTTTCAATCAAGCCATTATAGAACAGATGGGCGGGCATTTCATTTGTACCACCTGTTTTTTGATTTGACTTAACCCTCTCCCTCCCTGCCAAGACCCCTTTGTCCAAAATTCCACCCACCATGAAATTTCGAGAAATGGCACGTTTGCCGCGCCGGATGATTTGGGCGCTGGTCATGGAAGGCGTTGACACAACCCGGATGATGCGCGTGTTCGCCCGGCATGGCACAGGCAAACTGCACCTGACACCCGCACACCGACACCCTACGCCAGAAGAATTGCAGGTGGCGGTGGAGCAGTTGAAGGACATCCCCCGATTCCTGCCATTTTTTGTGGTCGTTGTCGTGCCGCTTCCGGGCGTTACCGAGGGCTATGCTTTGGCAGCCATTACTCTGGAGAGGTGGCTGGGCCACAGGTTCAGGTTGTTGCCCAGCCGTATGCGCGATGCGATGCAGCCAGAGGGAAAAGCACCGGAGGAGACAGAGGGCAAGTGAGCAGACACCGCATATTTTGAAACACAAAAGGCACAAAAGTGACACAAAAGGGTTTAATACTCCGCTTTTTTGTCTCTTTTGTGCCTTTTGTGTTTCAAAATGGGCTGGGTAGTAGTAGCAAATCAGGGCCGTCTACACACCAGCCAGTGCCACCTCCAAATCTGTAATCAGATCGTCAACATCCTCCACGCCCACGCTCAGCCGCACGAGCGAATCAGTGAGGCCTACTTTCAGTCGTGCTTCGCGTGGGATGCTCGCGTGGGTCATGCTGGCCGGGTGGCCGATGAGCGACTCAACACCGCCCAGCGACTCAGCAAGCGCGAATAAGTGTGTGCCCGTCAGCACTTTAGTCGCCGATTCGAGGGAGTTGTTGTGTAAGTCGAAGGAGACCATGCCACCAAACATCCGCATCTGCCGACGAGCGATGTCGTGGTTGGGATGGGTCTCAAAGCCCGGCCAAAATACTTTCGCCACCTTCGGGTGAGCAGCCAAGTATCGGGCAATGGCCTCCGCATTTTGGCAAGCCCGCTCTACCCGCAAGTGCAGGGTTTTGATGCCGCGCAGCACAAGGAAACAGTCCTGAGGCCCCGGCACAGCACCGCAGGCATTTTGCAAAAAACGCAGCCGCTGAGCCAGATCGGCATCCTTCACCACCAAGCAGCCATGCACCACATCCGAGTGGCCACCGATGTACTTCGTGGCGGAGTGCAGCACGATGTCTGCGCCAAGGTCAAGCGGGTTTTGGAGGTAGGGAGAAGCGAACGTGTTGTCCACACAAGTCAGGATACCGTGCTTCCGTGCGATGGCACATACCGCCTCAATATCCACCACATTCAGCATGGGGTTGGTGGGCGTTTCGATCCAAATCAGTCGGGTATCGGGGCCAATTTCGCGCTCCACATTGGTCGCATCGTACATGTCCACATAGCGGCTTTTTAGGCCCCACGGGCCGTACACGCGCACCATCTGGCGATACGATCCGCCGTATAAATCATTGACTGACAATACTTCATCGCCCGTTTTGAGGAGTTTAATCACTGCATCCTGAGCCGCCAAGCCCGAACTAAAACAGATGGCATCCGTACCGTTTTCGAGCGCAGCGAGGTTGGCTTCCAGTGCGGTCCGTGTGGGGTTCTGCGTACGGGCATATTCGTAGCCCTTGTGATCGCCGGGCGAGGCTTGCACATAGGTGGAGGTCTGAAAAATGGGTGTCATAATCGCACCCGTGCTAGGGTCAGGCTCGATGCCAGCGTGGATGACTTTGGTAGCAAACTTCATGTTGTGTGGTGGATTGAACTGGTGGATTTGTTGAGTTGGGGATTTGGTGATGACGCTGCACTCGGTATCCGTGCTGGAGAAGTAGAAATATCTGTGTCCAGCTCGGCAAATGGCGGGCAAAGGTAGGCATTCGGGTTTCTGAAAAAAACGAGACTCTCCCCGAAACAACAATGGGACACGGATCGGAAGGATTCAACAGATCAGGGCGGGATTTCAAAAATCCGTTTTTCATCTGTTGAATCCTTCCAATCTGTGTCCCATTTTGTCATGCTTGGCTGGTACGCCTCAATCGCAGCCGCCTGCTTTGCCTACCTGCACGCTGCGGATGTTGTCTATAAATTTGAACATCACACCCTTGCCCCGACCTACGGTAGTGCCGTGCATCACAAAGGCGAAGTCACCGTTGTCGTAAGCCGTCACCCGACCGGCAGTGCAAAGGTGTTTGGGATCAAGTGTGACACACTGAAGTTGGTCTTTGCCGATGTAGGTGACCGCTCCAGCAGCATCTACGCGGAGCAGGAACGTGACGGTGTATGTCGTGCGGTCGGCCCTAGCCCCTTCCACCGTGACCTTGTAAACTTCCTCAGCAGCCGAACGGGCTACCGCAAGCACATTGCCATCGCAGTAGGTGCTGAGCGTGCAGGGGGCGAAGGCCAATTCGCACCAAGTGCTGGGAGGATTTACGGCCCTGCCGACGAGTTGAATGATCACGTCTCCGGAGAGAATCGTGTCGGTTTCGTAGGATTTTGGGTAGGGGTTGCTCAGCGCCAGAGCCACCATGCTGGTCCCCAGCACCTCTTGGCCGTTCATGGATATAATGCTGAATGTCAGCACTTCACCCGATGCTTTGGGTTGAATCAAGGCCTCATTTTCCTTCACAGTGGTGGTACCACTGATTTTACCGGAAGCACTTTTCCACTCGATCACCGTGTGGTCGGCACCCGGCACGGCTGCCCAAGAAAGTTTAACGCCATCGGCACTGAGTTCGCTGATGGTAGGGGTGAGGGCAAGTTTGTTGTCGTCTGCTTTTTTGGGGTCGCAAGCGACGGCCAGTAGCAGGAAGAGGCTGAAAATAGAAGCGATTTTTTTCATCGGAACGCGGATGTAAAAAAGTGAATGATAGGTGATTTTCAATGTCCAGCAAGGCCAAGCCTCAGCGAAACAGGCTCAAAGTTCGGAATATAATTTCGGGAAAAAAGGCCTCTGTTTTGCCGTGCCACTTACCACTTGCCACACGCAAAATGCTCTACTTTTGCCACCGATGCGTTACGATGATTTTTTCTCCGAATTCCCGCCAGTCAGCAAGGAAGACTGGCTGCGCCAGGTGGCTAAAGACCTGAAAGGCCGGTCGTTGGACGAACTGACTTGGCAAACTGCCGAAGGCCTCAGCATATCGCCATTTGCCCATGCCGACGATTTTCAGGTGCCGCACCAGCCGCTCGCTACCGAGCCGAACCGCTGGGAAATCTGCGAACTGCTCCCCGTGACCGACCCCGTAGCCGCCAACCGACAGGCACTTGACGCGCTCGAAGGCGGTGCTTGGGGGTTGGAATTCTACTTCGATACTCCACCCAGTTTCGACACACTGGCTCGGCTGTTCCAGGGCATTTACCTCGACTTCATCGGGCTGCATTTCACTGGGCCGGGCGTGGCGCACAACCCCGGCGCATTGCTGGGCCACCTCGACCGGCTGGCCAAGCAACGCGACATCGCTACAGAAACCCTGCGCGGCTCGTTGGGCTACGACCCTGCCCACCATGCTCTGCCATCGGCCCGTAACCTCTCCCCTGACTGGCGATATTTGGCCGATCTGGTGGAGTTTGCGCAGCAAAAATTTCCACAGTTCAGGATGCTCACGGTAGGCGGTAGCGACGATGCCGAGACGGCAAGCGACTTGCTCCGCCGGGCAAATATTTACCTCGAAAAACTAACTGAACGCGGCATACCGGTGGCGCAAGCCGCCGCTACGATGCAGTTTTCCGTAAAAATTGGCTCCAGTTATTTTCTCGAAATGGCCCAACTACGGGCCATTAACTTGGTGTGGATCAATATGTTGAAGGCGTGGGGTGTGGCTCCGGTGTCGCCCCAACTGGCGGTCTCGTTCCGGCCCGATGCCTACACCGATGCGCTGTACACCAACATGATTCGCGCCACCACCATGTCCATGTCTGCTGTGCTGGGTGGTGCCGCACGACTCACCGTGCTGCCCTACGATGCGGGCCGCGAGGCGCTGGCCAGCTACCCACAGGCGTTCAGCCGCCGCATTGCCCGCAACGTGCAGCACCTGTTGAAAATGGAAAGCGGCTTCGACCAACTCACCGACCCCGCAGCGGGGAGTTACTACATCGAAACCCTCACGCGACAGTTGGCCGATAAGATGTGGCAGGAGTTGGGCGGGCTTCAAACTTCAAACTTTGAACCTCAAACCTCAAACTTATGAACCTCTCCACTGCCGCCGCCGCCCTCAAAAAATACTTCGGCTACGACGCGTTCCGCCCCCTGCAAAGCGACATCATCCAGACGATGTACGACTGCCGTGATGCGCTCGTGCTGATGCCCACTGGCGGCGGCAAAAGCATTTGTTTTCAGATACCCGCCATCACGCAGGAGGGCGTGGCAGTGGTAGTGAGCCCGCTCATCGCGCTGATGAAAGACCAAGTGGAGGGCCTGAGCGCCAACGGCATCCCGGCGGCTTTCATCAACAGCAGCCTCAGCGCAGCGCAGCAGCAAAATGTGGAAGATGCGCTCATGGCCGGGTACATCAAACTGCTGTACGTCAGCCCCGAAAAAATGGTGTCGCAAGGGTTTCAGCCGCTGCTCAGACGATTGAAAATCAGCCTGTTCGCCATCGACGAGGCACACTGCATCTCCGCTTGGGGCCACGACTTCCGACCGGAGTACACCCAGTTGAAATTCCTGAAACAGCAGTTCCCACAGGTGCCGCTCATCGCCCTCACGGCTACTGCCGACAAGATCACCCGGCGCGACATCGTGGCCCAACTCGGCCTTCCCGACCCCGCCATCTACATCGCTTCGTTCGACCGCCCCAATATTTCCCTCAAAATCAAGCCCGGCCAGCGGCGCATCGAGCAGATCATCGAATTTTTGAAAAAACACCCCAACCAGTCGGGCATCATCTACTGCTTGGCCCGCAAAACCTGCGCCGAGGTCTCCGAAAAACTGAACAAACTGGGCTTCAAAACCGACTTCTACCACGCCGAACTCAGCCCCGCGCAGCGCAGCAAAGTGCAGGAGGATTTCATCAACGACCGCACGCCCGTCATCTGCGCCACCATCGCCTTCGGCATGGGCATCGACAAAAGCAACGTCCGCTTCGTGCTGCACTATAACCTGCCGCGCAACGTGGAGGGCTACTACCAGGAGGTGGGCCGCGCCGGGCGCGACGGGCTGCCTTCGGAGGCTGTGCTGTTTTTCAGTTACGCCGACGTGAACTCCTACCGCGAGATGTTTGAGAAAAACGAGGGCAGCGCAGAAGCGAAGGAGTTGAAACTCAAAAAGTTGGAGCGGATGTACCAATTCGCCGAAGCCCCCGTGTGCCGCCGCCGCACCGTGCTGGCTTATTTTGATGAAAACTACGACCACGACTGCGGCAACTGCGACGTGTGCCTCAACCCGCCCCAATCTTTCGACGGCACCACCGCTGCGCAAAAAGCCCTCTCAGCCATCACCCGCTTGGAAGAAAAAGTGGGCATGACGATGCTCATCGAGGTGCTGCGCGGCTCCAACCGGAGGGAGATTTTTGAGAATAAGTACAACACAATCAAGACGTACGGTGCTGGACGTGAGTACAGTTACGACGAGTGGCTGTACCTGCTCTCCCAGATGCTACACCTCGGTTTGGTGGAAATTGCCTACGACGAGCACAACGTGCTGCGCGTCACCCCGGCGGGCAAGGCGGTGCTTTTTGAAGGAAAAAAAGTGAGCCTCGCGCTGCCTGTGCCGAAAGCCACGCAGGAGGAAAAAGCCACCGCTGCTAAGCAAAAACTCCCACCCGCCCTGCGCCCCAAACCGCAGAAGGAAACCTTCCGGGAAGAACTTTTCGATCTGCTGCGCCAACTGCGCCGCACCGTAGCGCAGCAGCAGGGCGTGCCGCCCTACCTGATTTTTAGCGACGCGACATTGCAGGAAATGGCCGAAAAACGCCCGCTCACCGACTACGACATGGTGCAGGTGAGTGGCGTGGGCGAGCGCAAACTCCAGACCTACGGCGACGTGTTCATCGCCGAAATCCGCCGCTATGTGCTGGATAAAACCAACGCCGGGCTGAACGTGACGGGCAGCACCTTCCTACAAACTTGGGAACTCTGGAAGCAGGGCCGCTCGGTGGAGCAGATCGCCGAGTCGCGGGCCATCAGCCCCCTCACAGTGGTGAGCCACTTGGCCACAATGTACGAGCGCGGCGAGTTGCTGGACATCGGCCAGTGGGTATCGCCTGAGGAGATGGACATCATCCAGGGGGCCTTGCCGCTGTTCGAGGAGCCGTACCTGCTGAAGGTGATCTTCGAGCATTTTGGCGGGCGATTTTCGCACGACGCGATTCGGATGTCGGTAGCTGATGCAAAGCGCAGAAGATGAAAAACAGGGAAATTCGCTCTAAAACTTGCCCAATTTTGTGGTCTGAGATACCTATTTAGGATGGGAGAACGGATCAAACGGATCGAACGGATTTTAGCGGATTGCCATGTCTTTGAATTTGGATGGCCTCAATAAAACAAAAAATCCGCTTAAATCCGCTCGATCCGTTTCATCCGTTCTCCCATCCTGCGGAGTTAAGCAGGTGCTGTCTGAGTTGATTTTTGAGAAATCCGCGAGTCCAGAAACTTACCCTCGACGTAGAAATTTTCCCGAAAACAAGCCTCCTCCACGAAGCCGTGTTTCTCCAAAATGCGCCCGGATGCTTCATCGCCAGGAGCATTGATTTTTGTTGCCTGTGTGGGCATGGGTTGCTGGCAAAAGCAAAACAAGCCTCCGGTACGACACAACCCTGTTGGAAATTAACTGTTTTCGCTATCTCGCTTTCAGCGAAAAGCTGGACTTTTGACCGCCTTTAGAAAAGGCGGTTGCCGCTTTTCATTGGGCTGACAGTTCATCGTTCATTGTTACCAACGTTTCTCGTTCAAAAAATGGGTGCTATATCACAGCCGTTCTACGACCCCAAAGTGCTTCAACAACTTCCGGGCATCGTCAAAGCCTACCAATTGCCCGACAGCCGTAAGGCTACCATCCAAATCCTCAACTCTTTCCTACCTTTTGTTGCCATCTGGATCGCCATGTATCTCCTGATCGACGTGTCCCTTTGGCTCACGCTGGCACTCGGTCTGGTGAATGCTTTTTTTCTCGTTCGCATTTTCATCATCCAGCACGACTGCGGTCACCAGTCGTTTACGCCCAACCGCAAGGCCAACGATATCATCGGGCAGGTCTGCAGCATCGTGAGTTTTATGCCCTACCGCTACTGGGCCAAAAGCCACAATTTCCATCACGGTCACAACGGCCTCCTGTGGGAGCACCGCGACATCGGCGACATCGACACGCTGACCGTCAATGAATTTAAAGTGCTGAGCCGCATGGGAAAAATCCGCTACGCGCTGTTCCGCAGCTTCCCGGTGCTGTTCATCATCGGCCCGGCTTGGTACTTGCTCATCCAGAACCGCATCCCGCTCATCCGCCTCAAAGGCTGGGAGCACGCACACAAGGCCCTCATGCGCCACAACCTCATCCTGATTGGCTTCTATGTTCTGCTGATTGTGTCCTTGGGCTACAAAGCGTTTTTGCTGGTACACCTACCCATTTTACTGTTTTTCTCTATCATCGCCATTTGGTTTTTCTATGTGCAACACCAGCATGAGACGGCCTACAAAGAATGGAAAGACAAGTGGGACTACATCCGCTCCGCTGTGCAGGGCAGCACTTACTACAAGCTCCCGCGCATTTTCCACTGGCTCACTGGCAACATCGGCTACCACCACATCCACCACCTCAACCCGCTGGTGCCGAATTACCAACTCGCTCGCTGCCACCACGAAAACCCGGTGATGGACAAAGTAGCCAATGCCATCACATTCCGCCAGAGCCTCCGCTGCATTTTCAACAAACTCTGGGACGAAGACCAGCAGCGCATGATCTCGTTCAAAGAATATCTCCGCCGCCGGAAGGTGGAGAAATTGCAAAAAGCAAAAGGCAAATAGCAAAAAGCAAATAGCCAATAGCAAAAGGCAAATAGCAAAAGGCAAATAGCCGATAGCAAAAGGCAAAAGGCAAAAGGCAAATAGCAAAAGGCAAATAGCCAATAGCAAAAGGCAAATAGCAAAAGGCAAATAGCAAAAAGCAAATAGCAAAAAGCCAATAGCAAGGGGCAAACAGCGAATGACGCAATGACCAACTTTCACATCGAGATCTGTGCGGCCAACTTGGCTTCTGCGTACACCGCTCAGCGGGCGGGTGCGCACCGCATTGAGTTGTGCAGCGGCCTCGATGCGGGTGGGCTGACCCCCTCCGCTGGGCTGATTCGGGCGGCAGTGGCGGCATTGAGCATCCCAGTTCATGTGCTGATTCGCCCTCGTGAAGGCGATTTTTGCTACAGCCCAGAGGAAGTAGCAGTGATGTGCGACGACATCCAGATTTGCCGCGACATGGGCGCGGCCGGGGTGGTGATCGGTGCGCTGGATGAGGAAGGCAACTTAGATGCAGGGGCCATGCAGGCCATGCTCGATGTTGCTGAAAATCTGCACGTTACCTGCCATCGCGCCTTCGATTCTACGCCCGATGCGGCTGCTGCCCTAGAGCAACTCATCGGTTGGGGCATTGGCCGGGTGCTGAGTTCGGGCCAAGCAACGACGGCCTACGAGGGCCGTTTTTTGCTGAAAAAACTCATACAACAAGCCGCTGGACGCATCGCCATAATGCCGGGCGCGGGCGTTTCTCCCAAAAACATTGGCGAGATACGGGCAGTGACTGGGGCTAAGGATTTCCACATGACCGGGCGGCGCAAAGTGACGCGCACTATGCCGGGGCAGGAAATCACCGGCCTGGCTTGGGAGTATTGGGAGGGCGACGAAACAAAAATTAGGGAGACTCTCCATGTGCTGACAAACGGTTAGTCCCAATGCCCAACCTTCCATGTAAAAGATTGAAACCTTCCACCACTCATCCGCTCAACGCATGAAATACCAGCCACTCTCCCCCGAACTCTTCCAAACCAACCGCAAACGCTTCGCCGCCGAGATGAAACCCGGCACCATCGCCGTTTTCAACGCCAACGACCAAGCCCCGCGCTCCGGTGACCAGTACCATGCCTTCCGCCAAAACGCCGGACTGTTCTGGCTTACTGGCATCGACCAGGAGGAGACCATGCTCCTGCTTTTTCCCGATTGCCCCCGCGAGGAACACCAAGAAGTGCTCATCATCCGCCGCACCAACGAGCACCTCGCTGTGTGGGAAGGCCACAAGTACACGAAGGAGGAAGCCACCGCAGCGTCGGGCATCCAGAAGGTCTATTTTTTGGACGAAGCGGAAAAAGAAATCAATGAACTGATCCTGATTTCCGAAGGCATCTACTTGAACCTCAATGAGAACGACCGCTTCCTCTCCCCTGTGGAGTACCGCGACTTGCGCTATGCCCGCAACATCCAAGCCCGCTACCCGGCGCACACCCTGCACCGCGCCCAGCCCATCCTGAAACAGCTGATGACCGTGAAAACCCAGTGGGAAGTGGATGCCACGCAGCAAGCCATCGATATCACCGGCAAGGCTTTCCAGCGGGTGCTGAAATTCGTAAAACCCGGTGTTCAGGAGTACGAAGTGGAGGCAGAAATCATCCACGAGTTCATTCGCAACCGCGCTACCGGGCATGGCTACACGCCCATCATCGGCTCTGGCAAAAACGCCTGTGTGCTGCACTACATCGAGAACAACCAGACCTGCCAAGCCGGAGACGTGCTGCTCATGGACTTCGGCTGCGAGTACGCCAACTACAACGCCGACCTCACGCGCTCCATACCGGTCAGTGGCCGATTCACACCCCGCCAACGAGCAGTGTACGATGCAGTGCTGCGTGTGCTGAAAGGCGCAAGGGCTATGCTGCTGCCCGGCAACAAATTCATCGAGTACCATAAGGAGGTGGGCAAACTGATGGAGAGTGAACTGATCGGCCTCGGCCTCATCACGCAGGACGACATCGAGAAGCAGGACAAGGACTGGCCAGCCTACAAAAAATACTTCATGCACGGCACCAGTCACCACTTGGGGCTGGATGTACATGACCTCATGTTCCGCTACGACACTTTCCGGGCGGGCAACATAGTCACCTGTGAGCCGGGCATTTACATCCCCGAAGAGAACCTCGCCATCCGCATCGAGAATGACATCCTCATCACTGAAAACGGCCCCGTCGACTTGTTCCAGAACATCCCGATGGAAGCCGACGAGATTGAGGAACTGATGAATTCGTGAGGCGTTGATTGGGTGATTTGAGAGGTGTCAGGTCGTTCATAGTTCCTCGTTTATAGTTCATCGTTCCCTCATGCTCTCTGTCGTCATCATCACCTTCAACGAGGCCCGGAACATCGCCCGCTGCCTCGATTCGCTGGGGGGTGTGGCCGACGAAGTGTTGGTGGTAGATTCGTTTTCGACCGACGAGACGGAGGCCATCTGCCGCTCGCGGGGCGTACATTT
Organism: Saprospiraceae bacterium; assembly: GCA_043718855.1. Taxonomy (GTDB): domain Bacteria; phylum Bacteroidota; class Bacteroidia; order Chitinophagales; family Saprospiraceae; genus M3007. The sequence continues at coordinate 12,888 of JAYSUY010000477.1, forward strand.
CATACAGCACACCTTCGCTGGGCATATTGAACAGAAAAACTACGCGCTCTCACAGGCCACCTACCCACATGTGCTTTCTCTGGATGCCGACGAGGCCCTGAGCGACGAACTCCGCGCCGCCATCGCTACAGCCAAGCAGGACTGGCCCGCCGAGGGCTACACCATGAACCGCCTCACCAACTACTGTGGCCAGTGGATACACCACTCCGGTTGGTATCCTGACCGAAAACTCCGCCTTTTTGACCGCACAGAAGGCCGCTGGGGTGGCACCAATCCGCACGACAAAGTAGAGATGCCCGTCGAAACGCCCATCGCACACCTGCCCGGCGACCTGCTGCATTACAGTTACTACACGGTGGAGGAACATTTGGAACGCGCTCGAAAATACGCCGACATCGCCGCCGCCGCCATGCGCGATCAGGGCAAAAGCGGCACTTGGGCGCACGTCGTGTTCAGCCCGGTATTGAAATTTCTCCGCAACTACCTGCTCAAAGGCGGCTTCCGCGATGGGCAGGCGGGCTGGACAATTTGTCGCATTGCGGCATTGGAGACGTACTGGAAATACCAGGCATTGCGGAGGTAAGTAAGTACTACGACACAAATGTCTCGCAAAGGCGCAGAGGCGCAAAGTTTTGACGCTGAATACTTTGCGCTTCTGCGCCTTTGCTACATAACCTAAACTAATTTTAGTGAGCC